>CACZTC010000083.1 GCA_902784015.1 uncultured Erysipelotrichaceae bacterium
ACATAGCCTACATCGTCAGAATGAATCTTTGTCTCATAATTCTTTATTCTCTCTTTTATTAGTGAACTAATCTCTTCTGGTCTTACTTGATTCATGCCTGACCTCCTTTCAATAATGATTGTTTCATCTTTTCTAATTTATTCTTCATAGTTATATCTGTTACGTTATTGCCGAGAGTAACTTTGATACCAGCTATCAAGTCAGGATCAACTTTATTCTCCACAACAACTTCCTTATTTGTCTTAAGTTTAAGTGCTTCTTTAATCCTTGCGATATCTTCATCTTTCAGTTTGCGCGCTGAATGAACAGTTGCATGAGCTATACCAAGCTCTTCATCAGCTAAGATTAAATATTCCTTCAATATATCTTTAAGGTAATATATCCTACCTTTATCTATTAATAATTTAATTAAAGATAAAACCTCTTTATCTAAACTATTATTAAATAGATTCTCAATAAATTCTTTCTTTTCTTGTTTAGTGACTTTGACCGCTCTTAATAATCCTTCTACTTCTTCATTATCATTAAGCACACTTAAAAGAAACTCAACCTGTTCTTTTTTATCTTTAACAGTTTGGTTTTCAATCGCCACCTCATATAGTCCCTGTCCGTATCTTTGCGCAACCTCAGTAATCATGACTGTTTGCTCGCTTCCTTCACGAAGGCATCAATAGCGTCTTTATCAAATTCATCAACGCTCTTATCGCCAATTAATTTACCTGCAGCACTCATAGCTATTTCAACCATCTCTCTCTGCATGTCTTTATACATTGCTTCTCTTTCAGCTTCGATTTGTTCATGAGCTTTTTTCTTTGTCGCTTGCGCTTCTTTATTAGCTTGATCAAGAATGCTTTGTTTTTCATCCTTAGCTTGTTTAAGCGCTGCACTTACAATTTCATCAGCCTTTCCAGAAGCATCATTTAATTGTTCTAATGCCTTTTCTCTATCTTCAAATGCTCTCTTCTTTGCTTCTTCGCTTTGTTTTAGATCTTCCTGCATCTTATCAGCTCTAGCTGCTAAATATTTTTGTGCAGCTGGCCATAATAATTTATATGCAACCATAAACAAAACAAACGTACTTAGAAGTTGGACAGCCATAGTTAATAGGTTTGGGACTAATTGATTGTATACATCAACATCAATCATAGTTCCTCATCCCTCTTACTAATATACGAAGATTAAAATAATCGCTATTAATAGACCATAAATAGCTGCTGTTTCTGATAGCGCGATACCTAAAATCATGTTTGATCTTAGTTGTGGTAACATTTCTGGGTTTCTTCCCATTGCTTCAATAGCGCGTCCAGCGGCGATACCTTCACCGACACCAGTACCCATACCTGCACATACCGCAAGTCCTGCTCCAATCGCAATCAATCCTTTTGTAATATCCATAATAAAGCCCTCCTCATTTCTATTGCTTTATTTCAAATCATCTGGAACTTCAACACCAACGAATACTAATGTTAAAGTAACGAAAACTAAAGTCTGTATAAATCCCGCAAATATATCAAAATATGCATGAAATAGTGGCGCAATAACTGGTCCTAGAAAATTAAAGATACTACCACCAGCTCCACATAATCTACCAATGATATTAGATAGACCTTGCGCACCTGCATATATTAAAGACATAATAATACTTCCGCATAATATATTTCCGAATAAACGAAGTGACATAGAAATGATAATTGTAAATTTACCTAGAATATTAATAGGTAATAAAACTGGAATAGGATCTAAGAAACTCTTAAACCAATTCTTAACACCACTATATTTAAATGAAGCTAATTGGGTTATTGTCCAGCTTATTATTGCCAAAGTTAAAGTTACACTCCAGTTAGCAGTTGGTGATGATACACCAAATAAACTTAATATATTAGATAAGAAGATATAAACAGAAAGAATAATAATATATGGAGTAAATACTTGGGCATTCTTCTCCCCCACATTTTCTTTAACGCTACCATATAACTTTTCGATACCTATTAAAGCTGGAAGAATAATACCTTTAGGTTTCTCTAAAGGCTCTGCCTTTTTTAATTTATTAGTTATTATCATCATCACAATAACTAATAATATTGTTAAAGCGATAATAGTGAATATATCAGATTGAACTTTAATTCCCATTTTATATCACACTTTCCTTATATATTATAGACTCCACTATTACAGATATTTTAATAGCCATAAGTCCAATAGCTGTTGCGAAAACATTGAAAATATTAGGCAAAAGTACAGAAATTAATAAAACTGCAGCCATTGTTAAATAATTAAGCATAAAACTCATAAATGCTTGTTTATTAGATGCATGTTGCATATCAATAACTGCATCACAAAATCTTTCAATTCTTTTTAATAAAATAACCGAAGTAAGAGCGCCAAGTAAAAAACCGCACGCAATACGGTAATTAATTAGAACTGTCCCAATACCAATTAATAATAAAATCTTATATACTTTCCAAACTCTATCTGTCATATATTAGTTACTTTACTTATACTATTCTAATAAAGAAAAAGAGACCTATCAACTGTTATATGAAGACTCATCAATTATTTATTTAATTATGTGATTATAGGCACGAAAATATTTCCAAAATTATTATAAATAAAGCTTTTTTTATGAATTATTAAATTAAAACCAGCATAATATATGCTGGCTTCAATTACATATTCTTCTTTGTCCACTCTAGAGCTTTATTTATATATTCACCCGTATAACTTTTTTTATTCTTAGCTACTGTTTCAGGCGTTCCAGTAGCGATAACTTCGCCACCATTATCCCCACCTTCAGGTCCTAAATCAATAATCCAGTCAGCACTCTTAATAACATCCAAATTATGTTCAATCACAATAACCGTATCCCCATTATCAACTATTCTTTGTAGAACGCTTATTAATCTTTTAACGTCTTCAGTATGTAAGCCCGTTGTTGGCTCATCAAGAATATAAATAGTTCTTCCGGTTGCTTTCTTTTGTAATTCAGAAGCTAATTTAACCCTCTGTGCCTCTCCCCCAGAAAGAGTCGTAGAAGATTGGCCTAGCTTAATATAACCTAAGCCTACATCAAATAAAGTCTGTAATTTATTCTTTATCTTCGGTAAATTCTGGAAGAAAGTCAGAGCTTCTTCTACTGGCATCTCTAAGACTTCATATATATTTTTACCTTTATATGTACATTCTAAAGTTTCTTCATTATATCTTTTACCACCACATATTTCGCATGGCACATATACATCAGGTAAGAAATTCATCGAGATAGTTTTAACACCATCGCCCCAACAAGCTTCACATCTTCCTCCTCTTACATTGAAAGAGAATCTACCTTTATCATAACCACGCATTCTAGCTTCTGGTGTTTTCGCAAATAAATCTCTTATATCATCAAAGACTTTAGTATAAGTAGCTGGATTAGAACGTGGTGTTCTACCAATTGGATCTTGATCTATTTGGACTAATTTATCTATATTTTCTAAACCTTTAATACTTTTATATTTACCAGGTTTAATTTTCTGTCTATTTAAATTGACTAAAACGGCCTTCATTAAAATTTCATTTACTAATGTACTCTTGCCTGATCCTGATACGCCTGTAACCAAAATTAATTTTCCTAAAGGAAATTTCACATTAATATCTTTAAGATTATGTTGGGCAGCTCCTTTAATTTCGATAAATTCGCCACTTCCTTTTCTTCTTTTTTCAGGTAAAGGTATAATCTTTTTACCGCTTAAATATTGACCTGTAATAGAATCTTTATTATTCATTATATCTTTAGGCGTACCACTAGCGATAACCTCTCCCCCATGGATTCCCGCTCCAGGGCCAATATCTACTATCCAATCGGCATTCATCATTGTTTCTTCATCATGCTCAACCACAATCAAAGAATTGCCTAGATCTCTCATATTTTTAAGTGTGGCTATTAATTTGGCATTATCTCTTTGGTGTAAACCAATGCTTGGCTCATCTAAAACATATAAAACACCAGATAATTTAGAACCAATTTGGGTAGCTAATCTAATACGTTGAGCTTCGCCTCCAGAAAGTGTTCCTGCTAATCGATCTAAAGTTAAATATTCTAAACCTACATCTTTTAAGAATTGTAATCTATTCTTTATTTCTTTTAGAACCATATCAGCTATCTTTGTTTCTTCAACACCTAGCTTTAATTCTTCTACCCACTTTAAAGCTTTATCTACTGACATAGATGTAAATTCAGTAATATTCTTATCCCCAACTTTTACTGATAAAGCTTGTTCATTTAGTCTTCTGCCTTCACAAGTTGGACATAAACTTTCTACCATATAAGAGTGATACCATTCTTTATTCATTGAAGAAGTAGTTTCAACATATCTTCTTTCGATTAAGCTTTTTATACCTTCAACATAATCATTTCTAGTATATTTATTGCCACCACTACTAGTAATTGAATATTTAATAGGTTCATCACTACCATATAATATGTAATCTAATTGTTTTTGAGTGAAGCTCTTTATTGGCTTATCTAAAGGAATCTTATAATGCTTTAGAAGTACCATGAATGTTTGCCATTCAATATTTTCTGTATCTACAATATTTTTATAATATCTTATGCCCCCTTCCCTAATACTTAAACTAGGATCAGGAATAAGATTATCTATATCTACTTCTTCTGTTATACCTAGACCATGACAAGTCTCACATGCACCTAATGGTGCATTAAAAGAAAATAGTCTTGGTTCTAAAGAAGGAACTGAGAAACCACATATTCTACAAGCGAAATGTGAAGAGAATAATACTTCCTCTTCTTGCATCATAACTATTACTTTTCCATTAGATAAATTAACAGCTGTTTCAATTGAATCATGTATACGCGATTTATTATCATCGCTTTTCACAATTCTATCTACCACAACATCAATATCATGTCTTTGATTCTTTTCTAAATTAATATCATCTTCTAATAGTTTTATTTCTTTATCGACTCTTACTCTTACATAACCTTCTTTTAATAATTTTTCAAAAGTATCTTTGAAAGTTCCCTTACGATTAGAAACAATTGGCGCCATGATAGTTAATTTAGTTTTATTATCAACTTTCATAACTGTATTAACCATTTCGGTAATTGTTTGTCCAGTAATAGGAATATTATGATTAGGACAATAAGGAACACCAATACGGGCATATAAAAGACGTAAATAATCATAAATCTCTGTAACTGTACCTACTGTAGATCTAGGATTATTACTAGTGGTTTTTTGATCAATTGATATAGCTGGGGATAGGCCTTCGATTAATTCAACATCTGGTTTATCCACCCCACCCAAAAACATCCTGGCATAGGCAGATAAAGATTCAACATATCTTCTTTGTCCTTCAGCGTAAATTGTATCGAAGGCGAGACTAGTCTTACCGCTACCAGATAAACCTGTCATAACGACCATCTTATTTTTAGGTATATCCACATCGATATTTTTAAGATTATTCTCTTTAGCTCCACGAATAATTAATGTATCTAGACTATTACTTTTCTTCATCTATAATCTCCACTAAATCGCTTAATAATAAGAGTGCTTCTTTAGGTGTCAAATCATCAGTATCTGTACTTAATAAAATATCTTTAACTTTATTCATACTCTTATCTTCTTTTTCGACTTCAATGAATTGGAAAGATTGTTGAACAATTTGTTTTTTACTTTCTAATTCTGCTTGTAGACCTTTAGCTCTTTCTATTACTGAAGCTGGTAGGCCAGCTAAACGGGCTACATTAATACCATAAGAATGTCCAACAGGACCATCTTTAACTTTATATAAGAATGTTACTTCCTCATCATTTTCTTTAACCATTACATGAACATTTTTCATATTTGTAATACTATCCGACAAGGTTGTAAGTTCATGATAATGCGTACTAAATAAGGTTTTAGCTTTTACATTATTAGCGATATATTCAATGATAGCTTGAGCTAAAGCCATGCCATCATAAGTGCTAGTCCCTCTACCTATTTCATCAAATAAGATTAATGAATTATTAGTTGCGCTTTGCAGGGCATTATTAGCTTCCTTCATCTCTACCATGAAAGTCGATTCACCACTAATAATGTCATCACTAGCCCCAATTCTCGTAAATATCTTATCGAATATTGGCATATTACATTCTTCGGCTGGTACATAAGAACCCATCTGCGCCATAATCACAATTAAAGCCACCTGTCTCATATAAGTAGACTTACCACCCATATTAGGACCAGTTATTAATAAAATATAATCTTCATCATTTAGATATATATCATTACTAACATATTTTGGATTCTTTAATAATTCATCCAAAATAGGATGCTTACCACCTTTAATATCTAAAATAGCTTCATTAAATATAGGTCTTCTATATTGATGATTAGCGCTGACTTCGCTAAGGGCTGCATAGACATCTAATTCAGCCAAAGCTTTACTTAATTTTTGTAATCTAGGTAAATAAGTTTTTATTAAATCAATGATATTTTGGTATAGCTGTTTTTCTAATCTTATCGCATTCTCTTCTGCATGTAAGATTTCATCTTCTTTTTCTTTTAATTCTTCTGAAATAAATCTTTCATTATTAGTTAATGTTTGTTTTCTAATATAACCCCATGCTTCTTCTACTTGCCTAGCTTGGGCTTTAGAAATTTCAATATAATAGCCAAAGACTTTATTATAGCCAATCTTTAAAGTCTTTATTCCTGTTCTTTCTCTTTCTTTAGCTTCTAATGATGCAATATAATCTTTACCACTTCTTTGGATTATTCTAGCCTTATCTAATTCTTCATTATAACTATCTCTAAATAATCCGCCCTCACTAATAGTTACAGGAGGCTCTTCCACAAAAGCATCTTTTAATTCTTTATATAAATCTTCTAATTGATCTATCTCTTTATATTCTTTAAATTCTTCGCTTTCAATTAATCTAAATATATCTGGAACTACTTCTAATGATTTAGTTAAGCGCTGTAAATCTATTGGACTGGCGCTATTCATCGCAATTCTACCTATAATTCTTTGTAAATCATAAATCTTAGCGAAATCTTCCATTAAAGCACTTCGATTCATGAAATTATCTATTAGCCAAGCTATTCTATCTTGTCTTTTGATTATTTCTTTCTTATTTAATAATGGTTTCTCTATCCATTTTTTTAATTCTCTAGAACCCATTGCGCTATTACATTCATCTAAAAATGACCAAAGAGTAATGGCTTTATTAGTATCATGTAATGATTTAGTTAATTCTAAATTTTGTAGTGTTGCATAATCATATTGAAGATAATCATTTTCATTTTCTACTTCAACTACTTGAAGATGAGCTAATATATTCTTTTGCGTAGCTTCAAGATAATTCAACATTCTGCCATAGGTAATTAAGTCATATTCTTTATTAATATCACCTATTAAAGGCTTATATTCTTCCTTAATATTAACTTCATCACAATATGAAATAACTAGGCCTTCCTCTCTCAATATCTTTATTATTCTTTCTTTAATATCGCTAGCTAATACTACTTCTTTAACATTCCACTTTAATAATGTTTGTAGTAATACATTATCTTTATGAGCAATATTCTCGATATAATTCTCGCCTGTACTAACTTCTGCGATACCTAAAGCATAGCCATAATTATAATCATGAATTGAAGCTAAATATACAGAAGCTTTATCATCTAAAATATCATCCATGATGGTACCAGGCGTGATAACTTTTATGACATCTCTTTCCACTAATTTAGGGCTATCTTTTGGATCTGTTAATTGTTCGCAAATAGCTACTTTATAACCTCTATTAACTAGACGCTGAATATATGGAGTAACAGAATGATGAGGTACGCCGCACATTGGTATCCTATCTTCCACTCCTGCATTCTTACCGGTTAATACTAAATCTAATTCTCTTGAAGCTACTTCGGCATCTTCAAAAAACATCTCATAAAAGTCACCAACGCGATAAAAAAGTAGCGCATCTTCATACGCTTTTTTAATATCTAAATATTGTTCAACCATTGGTGAATATTTCTGTGCCATGTGTTTGTAATTATAACATAGAGCGCTATTTATAATTTATTGAGCACTTTTTAGCTTTTAATAATCAAATCCTATTATATGTTTTAATAAATCAAGTTATAAAAATATACATTTTCTTATTTCTTGTGATATATTTACGACAGTAAATATGTTGTTTATTAATAGGAAAAAGAAAAAGATAGCGCTACTCTTTCTTTGTCTAGGTAAAGACAATGATTTTTTTAATGAAATCCATTCTTCTTTTGAAAAATTCTTTTTACCAAAATTAGAAAAACATTATTTTGTCTTTACTGATGAAATTAAACGTTATCGTACTTCTAAACATGTATATCCTTTTGATGTACATAGTTTACCTGAACCATTAAATGAAGTTTTAAAGATACATCATTTTTTATCTAAAGAAGATTTATATAATGGTTATGATTATATGGCTATGGTTGATACAAAATATTTTGTATCACAAAAAATCAATGATAAAGATTTACTACCACGTAGTATTCTCAATGAGAGATTTAGTTTTTTAATTGATCATCGCTTTGATAATTTACATATAGAAGAATATCCATATGAAAGAAATCATGAATCTAAAGCTTTTGTGAATTATAATCGCGGTAAATATTATATATCTGACTCATTAGTGGTTGGTGAAGCAAGTGCCTTTTTAGATATGTGTCATGAATTGGATGATAATATCTTAGCTGATCTTAATAATAACTATATATGTAAGGATGTTATTCAAACACATTTAAATAAATATATTGTTAATATTGTTGATTGTCGTTATATAGATCGTCTTGATGGTTTATTTAATCATAAGAGTGAGGAAATTAAAAATGACGAAGAAAATAGCGATAATGAAGAAAATATATCCGAATAGTATATACAAGGTGTATTATAGTAATAATATAAAAACGGAGGGAGCCTATGTCATATCGAATAGTTTCAGATTCATCATCTAATCTAAATAGTATTTCTTCTTCTATCGAATTTAAATCAGTACCTTTAAAAATATTAGTTGATGATAAAGAATATGTTGATGATGAAACATTAAATGCTGAAGAAATGATAGAAGCAGTAGAAAAGAGCGCTACCAATAGTTCATCATGTCCAAATGTTTTTGAATGGAAAGAAGCTTTCAAAGATGCAAAAGAAATATTCGCGTTCACTATCACAAGTAAATTATCTGGTTCCTATAATTCTGCTTGTATTGCAGCTAATGAATATATGGAAGAGAATCCAGGAACCAAGGTATATGTTGTAGATTCCGCAATGACGGGAGCTGGCGTAAGGCTATTAATAGAAAAGATTGAAGAATTTATTACGCAAGGCTTATCTTTTGAAACTATTAAAGAAAAGATAGAAGAATATAAAAAACATACACATCTATTATTCTCTTTAGAATCACTTCAGAATTTAGCTAAGAATGGTCGCGTTCCTATGGCAGTAGCTAAAGTAGCAGGAATATTAAGTATTAGATTTATAGGTAAAGCTAAAGATGGCGAATTAACGCAAGTTAAAGTAGCTAGAGGCGAAAAGAAAACAATAGCTTCTTTATTCCAAGAAGCTCTTAAAATGAAATATAATGGCGGAAAAGTAATTATAGGTCATTGTTTAAATACTAAAGCTGCTGAAATATTAAAAGAGATGTTTCTTGAAAAATTCCCTAATTGTAATATACGACTAGAGAAATTATGTGGATTAAATAGTTATTATGCTGAGCGTGGTGGAATAATTATGGGATTTGAAGATGAAGGAGCGATATAAGCTCCTTTTTTATTCTATATCTTCAATAAAATCTAATAATGACTTATATATTTTACATTTAGATATTATTTCTTCATTAGGCTCCATCAAGTCAGGAATCATGATTGTTTTACATCCTGCTTCATAGCTAGCTCTAACACCATTATATGCATCTTCAAATACATAACATTCTTGTGGCTCTAAACCCAGTCTATTAGCTGCTTTTAAAAAGATCTCCGGATTAGGCTTTCCTATAGGTACTTCTTCTCCACTTACTAAAGCATCAAAGTATTCATAAGTATTTGTTTTATTTAAATTCTTAAGTATTCTTTCTTTTTTTGATGAAGAAGCTATAGCTATCTTATATCCTTTATTCTTAAAAGCTTCTAATATTTCTATAACTCCTTTTTTTATTATTACATTATTATTTAATTCTTCTTCATAACTAATAAATGTTTCATCATAAATTAAATAAGGATTATCAGTTTGATAATATTTGCGTATCACATTATATAAATCTTCCCCGCTTGTACCACAAATGTCATATTTAAAAGATTCAGGTAATTCAATGCCTCTTTTTTTAGCAGCTAACTTCCAATATTTTTGCCAAACAGCTTCGGTATCAAAAAGAAGACCATCCATATCGAAGATAGCCCCTTTCATATTATTATTTAATCTCATTCCACAATTCTTCACTTAATTTTTCTCCTAATGGTAAATCTAATAATTCTGGTTTTTCTAATAATAATTTAAATAAACGAATAGTTCTTGCATAATAAAAACCATCAGCTAATCTTTCATCAATTATAAAGCCAACATCAAGCCCTCTTCTTATCTCGACTTCATCATTAATATTAAATGGTTTATTCTCAGCTCTACCGATTGTGATAAAACATCCTGTTGTACCCCAATTAGTTAGATGATGATAACCAGACTTTAGTCCAATCGAACCAAGATTAGCTAAGACTACTGAAGAATAATAAGGATCTGTTTCTATTAATGATTGCGGAACCCAACCATGTTTATCCATCCAACATAAGAATTTAACTAAGGACTTAGATATAAATCTTGGTATCTTTTGAATAGTATTCATCGCATCAGTTGAAGCATCAACCTCTTCATTCTTTCTTAATTTCGTTAATTGTCTATATATTTCATCATGTATATCACCAATAGTGAATTCCGGTTTACTATGAATAAAACATAAAACCTCATCACCTTCATCATTAAAGTCTTTCTTGACTGTAAATGCTGCTGAAGTTTCATTACGTAAATATAAATTATTATTCGCAATAAAGCGATTCAACTTACTTCTTAATGTAATAGTCTTTAAAGCTGCAGTAACTATAGCATGGAATAATTTATATTTATATTCAGGATTATCTTTATTCTTTATTTCTAAATATTTATCTAAATTAGTTAAATCAATCAATTCTGTAAAATATGCTTCATTATCGCATCTATTAGGATAAATAATAGGCATAATAAAATGCATTGAATCAATATTCTTTAATAATTTTCCATCTTTTCTATTCATATGCATTATATTTTACACTAGTATTAAACTATTAAAAACCTAGACAATTATATCTAGGTTTATCTCGATTATTCATCAATATATTCCACAATTAGTTGATTATTCTCTAGTTTTAATAAACATATCGCTTCATTATCGTGATTATAATAATCACCTTGTTCATAATGAATCTCTATATATCTTTGTCCATTATCTTCAATAGGTTTTAAAGAATAAATATCATAGGCTCTATCTATATAAGCTTCTTGAGAATCATCATATTTTTCAATTACATACACGCTTGGTGCTTCATCACCATTATCATAATATTTCAATTCATAATCTTCGCTTATACCATCATTATCTAAATCCCAAGAAAAGAATGAGCCATCTTGTTTCCAATCAGCAAATTCTATATTAGCGTCATTATTATTATCTTTATTTAAAGTTATAGCTTCTTCCGTTATCTTCCAAATAGGTGTCAATTTTGGTAATTGATATATTTTATCTTCATATATGAAATATTCATTTTCTTTAAATGACAAAGTATAGTCTCCTCCTTCATAATAGAATTTAAAAATATATTTCTCTTCTTCATTAACTTTATCTTCATATCCGCTCGGAATATTCATTTTCATATTCACGAGTGAATGCCATGAGTCTTTAATGAATTCTTTGTCTTCCACTTCACCACTTCCTTCTGGCGTTATAAATTCAAGTTTAATAGCTTTACCACTTTCAATATTATTATCAGCATTAGAAAAATCTTCATTTGTAGCTAAGTAGTTTACAATATAATCTTCATCTGAATGAACTACTGGTTTTTCTTGTTGTGGATCCTTTTTACATCCAATAAGAATAAAGCATATACAAGCACAAATAATTATTGTTATATTCTTCATAATATCCCCCAACCTTTCACTTATATAAGTGTCTCTATCTATCTTTATCTTACAAATATTTCTTTATTTTTGAAATATTATTTAGAATATCCACTAGCCAAAAGAGAATGGCATTATCTATATAGCCATTCTCTTATAATCATCTTTCATAAACCAATATTGGTCTACATTATTAATTATAATTATTCGTTTGTTTCTTTTCTTTTAAGAATAATTACTGTAGCTATACCTAAGCTAGCCACTAACATTCCAGCATATAAAGCTGTTGAAGAATTGTCTGAAGTATTAACTACACTTCTAGTTGTTGTAGTTGAATTATCAGGTGTAGTTGGTGTTGAAGGTCTGTCTGTATTAGGTGTATCTGGGGTAGAAGGATTATCATTGTCAGGTGTTTCTGGAGTAGTAGGTCTTTCGCTAGGTGTTGGTTCTTCGCTTGGTTCTGGAGATGGCTCCTCGCTTGGAGTAGGTTCAGGACTAGGTTCTTCACTAGGTGTAGGCTCTTCTTCTGGTTCATCAAATAATACTAATGTTCCATCTTTTTTAACTTCAACCTTACCATTTACTACTTCTGTTGTTTTAACAGTAACTTTACCTTCTTCATTAACACTGAATTCAATAACTGTCTCTACTTTTTTAAATCCTTCTGGAGCCACAGTTTCCTCAAGTGTATATGTTCCAGGTAATAATTCTATTTCATAACATTTTGTGGTTGAATCCCATTCATCAACTATATTTTTATCGCTATCTTTAACTACAATATGAGCGCCTTCAACTTCATTACCATCCATATCAGCTTTACTGATCTTAACAACTTTTTCTTCTGGTGTTGGCTCTGGAGCAGGTTCCTCACTTGGAGTAGGTTCAGGACTTGGCTCTTCGCTTGGTTCTGGAGCAGGTTCCTCGCTTGGAGTAGGTTCAGGACTTGGTTCTTCGCTTGGCTCTGGACTAGGTTCTTCACTAGGTGTAGGCTCTTCTTGTATCACTGGTGTAGGTAATACTGGCTGAGCACCTTGATAATGTCCAAATTGAACTGTTCCGTTTGTATGTATAACTTGACTTTGGTTGTTTTCAAAAATACTTGTTGCTTCAGCAATTGCTGCTGCTTTATCTGCATCTGAAGGATGCGCTGTATAGACAACAGCTCCTTGTCCTGAGCTAACTGAGCCTTGTTCCCACTGTGAGTTTCCCCCACCAAGCATATGATGTGTCCAATCTTGACCCATTGCTTCACCTTGGAAAGCATAATTAGATTCTGCTCCAAGATTCATTAAATCATATTGTTTATTATCAAATATTGCAGCGCCTTCTACAGAGCGGATTGAACCTCTACCTTGGTTACATAACCAAATTGCTGCAGGTTCTCCATAATAATCTGAACTAGCATCATTATTTCTAATTAATGCATTATAAATATATAGAATATTTTGAGTAATATTATCAGATTCATTGTGATAGAAGAAACCTTTATTATTTCTAACAACACCCGATTTCATTTCAAGTGTTATTGGAGATCTATCATTTTCTAATGCAGTAAAGAAAATACCTTTTCCATCATTATCTCTAAATGTAGCTCCATTAATACCAATCTTAAGATCAGCACATAGACGTACTACTACTCCACCTTCATAATTGAAAGGATTCTTTTCTGTTTCATATCCAATATCATGGAATACTGCGCCACTTAGAAAATTAATTGTTGATCCAGGATTTGGTTTAATAACTTCTGCATCAATTCTCTTATCTTCACCATCTACATCAATATTGTAAAAATTAGCAGTAGCACCACTAGGTACTTCAAACATCACGCCTGTGAACTCCGATGCTCTTTTTACTGATTGATTATTTGGATTAGCAGTATTAATATTACCTACAGCTTCTACTGTTCCTGCTACATAGATAGTACCTGCATTAGAGCCAAGTAATTGTTTAGCTCTTGCCCAGCTCTTTACTGCCTTACCTACAGAAGTACCATCATTACCATCGCTACCATTAATACCATCAACAAAAATAGTAGCTCCTGCTGCATTTACTTCAATTGCGTTTGAAAGTGGTTTTACCACATTCCCACATACAATAAATAGTGCAATTGCGATTGCGATTATTTTTCTTAACATTTTATTATGAGTCGTCATTTACGCCCCCCTTTTCTAATTCGTAAGTAATATTATTACTCTATTATTTCTATTTTTTAATGGCCAAACATAGAAAATATAAGTCAATTTCAGGAAATATGCTCATTTTTTGGCAAAATAAAAAAATATTGTAAAAACACTTGCCAAATTGTGCCTACAATATTCTTTTTTTAGAACTTGATCATTTGATAACCTATTCCAATATGAGTTTGAATGAGTGATTCTTGAACTGTTTCACTTTTTGATTTCTTTCTTAAAGAATTCATATAAACTCTTAAAGATACTATATCTGTATCCACCCCATTTCCCCATATCTTAGAAATAATATAGGAATGTGTTAATACTTTACCGACATTTTGAGCTAATAATGTTAGTAAATGATATTCTTGTTGAGTTAAATGTAATTGTTTATTATCTAAAGAAACAATATTAGACGCAAAATCTATCACTAATGGACTGACACTTTGGCGAACTTTAACGGAAGAAGAAACAATATTAGACGCAAAATCTATCACTAATGGACCATTTTCAAAAATAGCACTCTCTTCTTTTTGTTTCATATATTGTAATCGTCTTTGCATAGCCTTGATGCGTGCTATCATTTCTTCTACTGAAAATGGTTTAGTTAAATAATCGTCTGCCCCTGTATTTAACGCATCTATCTTATCTTTTTCTTCTTCGCGAGCACTGATCACAATAATTGGCATACTTGACCAAGTACGAATTGTTTCAATAACTTATATGCCATCAATATCAGGTAGGCCCAAATCTAATAAAACCAAATCGATAGCTTTAGAAGAAGCTGTAGCTATAGCTGTTTTACCATTAGGCGCTTCTTCAAAATTATAATCATGTAATTTTAAAGAAGTTTTTATTAAACTACGTACATGTGCATCATCTTCTACTACTAGAATTGTGAAATCATTCATTGCCTACTACCTCTCTTTCTAAAGAAAATCTAAAGATAGCTCCGTGTGGTTTATTATCTAATATTTCTATCTCTTGACGATGAGCCTTTATTGTTTGATAACAATAATGTAAACCAATACCCATCGAGCGATAACTATCAACTATCTTTTTATCACCAGTATAGAATAATTCAAAAATATGTTCTTTATCTTTGTCGCTTATTCCTTCCCCATCATCCTTAACTTCTAACCAGACTTTATCATTATCATTGTCGCAAGATAAGATAATATTAGAGCCTTTTGTAACAGTTGTATCAGAAGAAATAGAAGTTACAGGTGTAACATATGTTAAAATTACAATACCTGTTTTACCTGAAGGGAATGTATAGCTGCCATTAGTTAAAGTGATAGTTTCATTATTATATCCACCACCATTATTTGGTGACATTGTAATAGAGTCATCTAATACAAAGCCTTCTAAACTTTCACCGTCTCTACCAACCTTTATAGTCCAAGTGATAACATTATTTGCATCTTTGCTTACGGATTTGGATATGGCTGGAGATTGCATGGTAACTCCAGCAGAAGATGTTCTGGTAGGCCCATTGTCGGTTGTAACGGTGACTGTGTTTTCTATTCTCTTTTTCCCGTCTGTCACAGCACTGCTATCTAAAGCAGTAAAAGGTATTTCATAATTTAAATAATATGCTTGCATTTCTCCTAATGCAGGTAAATCTAAAGAGAAGCCTTTCCCATCAGTCGAAGGAGTAGCTGAATAAGATACGCTATTATATGGTCCAGTAATATTCCACTCTCCGCCACCCGAATAACCACAGCGCCATCCGGACAGGGTTACAGGATTTGTCATATTGATATTTACTCCTGTAGGAGTCGCAACATCATCAACATGAATCGCATTAGTTCCTCCATAGGAAACTATAAATAATGTAAACTTTGCCACACCACTTCCATCATCATTTAATGTATATGAAGGAGAACTTTGTTGTTGCTTACGAATAGTCATATCAACAGCCGTTTTTTGTGGTTCAACTGTAATACTATAATTATTACTAAATTGAATAGTATCATTACCGCTACTTTGATTATTTTAAGCCATACCTTCTACAGATATAGTTCCATCAAAACCATTTGTATAATCAAAGCTAGAATCAAGTGTCATTTCGATAACATAGCCATTTGTAGCATCTCCTGTAATGACATAGGTTCCTAAAATATTATTCGCATCAGCTCCATCTACAATATTGAATGTTGTAGTAGTATCTAAATTTGTAACGCCAGGTGGAACATTATAATACGTTTTCCCATCTGTAACAGATCCGGGATTAATATGATAAGCCATGTCCACTTTAATGGTGTCTCCATCACCAACAGTAGTTGCTGGTTCCCATGAATCAGTACCATTATTTATTACTTTTTTAGATACTAAAAAGCGAGCGCCACTTGGTGCTCACTTTATAAAGGAGAGTATTCAAAACTTCAAAAAAGAGTTTTAGATTTTTATTTTTTCATACATTTTTCGCAAATTCCCTCAAAGGTAGCCGAATGCGATAAAATTTTTGCTTTAGTATCTTTAGTAGCTTTAGCATCTAATCCTTTATTATATGGTGCTTCAATATCTGTAATACTTCCGCAATTAATACAATGAAGATGATCATGAGGTGATGGATTTCCATCATAATAATTGAAACCATCATTTACATATCTTTGAATTATACCTTCTTCACATAAAAGATTAAGATTACGATAAACAGTCGCAAGACCGATACTTAAGCCTTTTGCGTCTAGTTCAGCCTTAACTTCTTCAGCGCTTTTATGTATGCCAATTTTACCAATAATCTCAAAAACAGCCTTTTTTTGTTCAGTATTTCTTCTTATCATGCATTTTCCTTATTGAGAATTATTCTCATTATAGTATGATTTTCTTTGTTGTCAATAAATAATTACTGTTATAATTAAATCAACAAAATATATACACTTTATATGTTTTGGGGGGAAGTATGAATAATATTTTTATCTTATATATATTAATAATTGTTTTATTTATGACTTCTGCTATAACAAGTTATACAAAGATATAAAAAGGAGAAAAACATGAAACGTTTATTAGTCTTATTAATTACTATTCAATTATTAGTTTTATCTGGTTGCTCAAGTTCATCCTCTAAAAAAGATGATGCTGATACTGAATTCCTTTTAGGATCATGGTTTGCTAAAGAAGCATCTTATGCTGGAACACAATTAGATCCAGAAGAATTATTTGATGGAACCTTCCATTTATATTTTGATGATAATGGCGAATGTACTATGGCTATCGATCAAAATAGAGCGATAGTCAAATGGGAATATACTGGAGATGGCGTTACTTTAACTGGGGATGATACATATAAGATTACTTTCCCAGATGATAGTAAAGAAAGATTAATTATTGTTGTAAATAATATTGATATATTAATGGAAAAATATGAAGACTAAAAAAGGAAGATTATTCTTCCTTTATATCTATATAATCTTCCATATCTTTTAATATTTCTTCGCTTCCAAAGACACTAATATAATTATTACTTAACCACTCTTTCATATATTCATAATATTCTTTTATATCTTTAGTTGTGGCATTAATAATAGCTTGCCTATTATTTCTTCTTTCTTCTAAAGTAATATTTCTAAAATATAAAGTATCAGATATTAATATTTTATTTTTTGTTGTAGATAAAGGCTCAGCACTAGCTAATGCCCCTATTATCATTGGGGTTAAATCCATTTCTTCATCTACTTCATCAAAATATTTATATAGATTTTTAATCGCATTAATAGAATTGATTGGATTAGGGTCACGATAAGAATAAGCTATTAATGCACCATTATTTCTTAAATTAACACCAGCTCCATATGCACCATTTTTAACTCTTACTTCATTCCATAAATATTCATAATTCAATATGTGTTGAATTAATAGATATAATGGATCTTTGTTGCTTTCTATTTTAGCTCCATAGCCTACATAAGACACTCCACCAGGGATACTATACTTTTCCTTCTTTTCTTTTAATAATGGATATCTTACTTTAGCCTTATTAGCTTCAATTGTAGCTAGAGATCCTATTAACTTTTCAATCACTTCATTATTTTCATAATTAGTTGAGATAGTTAGTCTATCTTTAGAAAAGATTACTTCTTTATATAATTCACATTCACTAATAAAATTATCAATCATATCTTCATAATTCTTTTCGAATCTAAAACTATGTTTGATACTTTCATAGCCAGAAGTATATTCTTTAAATGAACCAGCGCTAGTCATATGTGCTGCTACTCTTAAGTTTGCAAACATATGGCCAGAAGTAATAATACTTTGTCTTGCATATTCATTATCTTGTTTTAGAAGTGGTAATATTTTTTCCTTAGTAAATTTTGTATTCTTTATTATTTCTAAAAATAGTTCAATTACCTTATCTACATTTTCATTTAAAAATGATGTCTGGATATTCAGTACTGGATAACAAGTCTCGCTTTCCTCTGCTTCCATATATGCTTCTAAATTGATTTTAATATTACCTATATATGTATTAATCTCTCTTTGTAATTCTTCTACTGAATATTTATCTGTATCTAATCTAGTTAATAAAGAATAAAAGAAGCCTAAATCTGGTAAATATTCTTTGGTGATACCAGCTAAATTAAAATACATATTTAAATAGCTTATTCCCGAATTATCATTTTTATAATGCAATACATCTACTGCTTTTATTCTTTCCTTTTCATATGGGAAATCTTCTGGCTCTTTATTAATGTCCTCGATTGTTAATTTAGGTAATGTCTTTAATGCTTCTTCACTATTGCCTTCTTCTTGATAAGACTTTAATTCTTCATTCATCTTTCTAATATCATCAAGATTATCTATTTCTTCTCTTTTCTTTTTTAATTTATCTTTTTCTTTCTCAACTCTTTCTAAAGATAAATCATGAGAAGGCTTCGCAATAATAGTGCATAATTTATCGCTAAAAATAAAACTTTCTAAAAGCTCTTCAAAATAAGATGTATTCATCTTTTCTTTTAATTCTTTAATATATTTTGAATAGTAAAGATTGTTAGCGGGATCACCGTTATGTAGCCAAGATTTGATAATGCTTTGAGAATGCGTTAATCCTGCTAATTCTTTCTTTTCTTTAATTTTGAATTCTAATCTATTTAATGAAGCTAATAATTTCTTTTTATCAAAACCTTCATTCATTATTTCTTTAGTTGCTTCTTTTATAATAGTTAATGCTTCTTCAAGTTTATCTTCTTCTGTATTTCTTAATACTAAAACTGCCCAAGGTTGCATAGGATTATCAATTAAATCGAATTCAACATCTTCAGCCAAACCTTTATCTATAATAGCTTTTGAGAATTTTGATTCATTATTAGAGACTAAATATTCGCATATTAAATGCCAAGCCATATTTTGTACAACATCATCATATTTAGAAACAATTTTAGCTAAAGTAATAACAGTTCTATTTTCAAGAGGATTATCTTTACTTAATTCATAATCATATTTAATTACTTTGGCATCTACTTCTTCTTGGAATTCTATATCAAAATCTTTTTTTTCTTTTTCATATTTAGATAAATATTCTTCATCTATAAAAGCTAATATTTCTTCTATATTATTAATAGCCCCGTCCAATATAATTCTTGCATTACTTGGATGATAGAACTTTTTATGAGTATTTATAAATTCTTCATAAGTTAAATCGGTAATATTTTCAGGATTACCTCCTGAATCATATTGGTAACAATTATTAGGGAATAATGTGCTATTGATATTATTTATTAAAGTATCATCTATAGAAGAATAAGCACCTTTCATCTCATTGAAAACTACACCATTATAGATAAGATTACCTTCTTCATCTATTTCATAATGCCAACCTTCTTGATAGAAAATATTTGGATTTTCATATATTAAAGGATTAAATACAGCATCTAAATAAACAGCCATTAGATTCATAAAATCTTTATCATTTCTTGAAGAAACTGGATAGGTTGTATAATCTGGAGCAGTCATCGCATTTAAAAATGTCTGCATACTACTTTTCAATAATTCCACAAAAGGTTCTTTAACTGGATATTTCTTAGATCCATTTAATACGCAATGTTCAAGGATATGAAAGACGCCTGTATTATTTGAAGGTAAAGTCTTAAAAGTAATAGAGAAAGTTTTATTGTTATCATCATTTTTCACAAAACAAAGACCTGCGCCAGTTTTAATATGTTCTAATTCATATAATATAGAATCAATGTCTTTTAATTCTGTTTCTTTTAATACTTTAAATCCATTTATTATTTGTCCGACATCCATAACTATTCTCCTATTCTAAATATATTAACAGTATAAAAATGTAATTGTTTCCAATTACATCATTATATTTTATTGATTAGCCAATAAAGAATATGCTCTTTTATAATTAGTATTTCTTCCCTTAGTTATAATCTCATTAATCGCATTAACTACACCTTCATCATCAAATAAATCAACTACATATGGTGCATATGTTGTACCACTAGCTGCTCTTATTTCCTCGATGAATTCTTGTAATGTCTTACCTTTTTTAAAACATCTTCCAACAACATCAGTTGCAGCATCTAGACAGTCTGCTACTGTTGCGATATCTATAATTACTTTATCTTTTTGTAAGGTATTATTTTCAATTGGGTATCCCTTTTCACAGTTATAGTAAGTATGATGATATTTAGCAACATTCGCATATGGCTTAGTAGAATGTTCTTCTAAGACATAAGCACCAGCCACGGGATGAGTTTTTATTACTTCAAATTCATTATCAGTTAAGTTTCTACCATAAGTAATAATAGTTTCCATGATCATTAATTTACCTACATCATGAATTAGTGCTGATTTATTCATATATTCTAAGATATTTGAGAAATTCCTATAGACAGTTGTCACATCATCGCAACCTAAAAAATCCATAAACCTTTCTGGTTCCTTCTCTAATAATTCTTTAGTTAGATATTCACTTATCTGAGCAACACCTAATGAGTGAATATATGTAGTAGGTTGTAAAGCTGTCATTATTTTTAAACAGAATTCATCAAAAGTATCTGCTCCATCAAATTCAATATATGAATGTAATATATCGGTTAAGAATGTTAATAAGAAAGATAAGCTTCCATATTTAGGCGTGCGATGTATATAAATAATTAGATTCTGATAAAACTTCTTTAAATTTTCTTTATCTTCTTCACTTAAATTATCTTTATCTAATACGATTAAATAATCATTCAAACCTACCACAAAAGTTATATTGTCATGAATACCATATTTAGATAAATCCATATTCTCTAATTGTTTAATTAATAATTTCTTATAATCTTCTAGCGGTGCTCTTTCAGTAAGATATGCTGCTCTAGCTACATATCTATCTATTTGATCGCTAGTTGCATAAGCGCCATAAATATCAGTATCACTTTCATATAATTCTTTAAGTTCTACTGTATAGTTATATATTTCTTCTATTAATTCTTTTGATAAATGTCTTTGGTTACAAGCATCTAAAAAATCCGCAATATATTGTAAAGTTCTAAATTTATGATTATTCCAATTATAGTTAGGACATTCATTTAAATAGAATTCATCTTCACATAAGCTTAGCGCTTTCTTCATTAATGCTAAATCATTCTTATTAATTTCATCAGAAGAGTCATCACTTCTATCAAATAAAGCACTGATATATCTACTATTTACTAAAACAAGATGCTTAGAAGATTCATTTGGTAATTTCGCAAATTCTTCTTTAGGTAGAAATTCAAGAAGTCTATAAGCAGCTTTAAAACCTTCATCACGATATCTATAACATAACTTACATTCAGGTAATAATCTTTGTGTTGCATGCATTTTCGCAAAACATATCTCAACAGCTAAATCTAATGATTCTATTAGAAAAGATATATCATCTTTTTTATCTGCATCTTCTAATAATCTATTCACAAGTATATATTTCAGTGATAGATCTCTACCTGTCATTTGGCGTGCATCAAAAAAGATATTTGAATATTCTTTTAATAATTCTATTTCCTCATCAGTTAAAAGATCATCTTTATTAATTAGAGGATAAAAAGTGGTATTTAAAATCTCTTTAGAAGACTCCGATAATTTTCCTATTTCTTCAAAATTATCTTGAAGAAGTTTTTGATATTCTTTCTCTCCTTCAATATCCTCAATAATTGGAGCAGATAGTTCTCTTATCTTCTTTACAATATCTCCATATTCTTTTGCGGCAGTTGTTGTATAATCCATAATCTATTTCTACTAAATATTATTTATCATTTAACTATGATAGGCATTTATTAATTATATCATTATTTATTTATGCTGTTGTTTAAAGGAATGAAACCAGTAAAAAGTAGTAAAAGTTTCTTGAAATGGCTGAGTTAACTAAAGGATATTCTTTTGAATTATCGCAAACGATTAATTAAAAAAGGTATTATAAATGGTGATACTTATGGTTATATCTCATTCGTACTACCTCTATTAGAAAAGTTTATTAAAGAAAATTATTAGTTATAGTTTTATAGATATTTAATAAATAACTTTGTAAAAATTTAAAAGGTTCATCTGAACCTTTTTTACATCTCTTCACTTTCTTCTAGACAACCAAGTATTTCTAAGATTCTATTTAAATCATCAGTATCGCTATATGAAATAGCTAATACTTTTTTAGTTAAATTGACTTCTGTTCCAAGTTTTCTTTGGAGCCTTTCTTCTAAGTCTTTTACCCATGGATCTTTTACAGAAGCACTTTTTGTTGTCTTAGTTTTTTTGTTACCTAAGAGATTTCTGACATAATCTTCTACTTCTCTAACTGTTAGTTTATTTTTTATTGCATATTCAGCAGCTTCATAAATTTGATTATCATCTTTAATACTTAATAAAGCTCTAACATGCCCCATAGATAATTGTTTGTGAATTACCATTTTTTGAACATCTTCAGGAAGCTTTAATAATCTTAAAGTATTAGCACAATACTCTCTTGATTTGCCTACTCTATTTGCGAGCTCTTCTTGTGTATAGCCTAATTTTCTAATCAAAGATTCATAAGCTTGTGCTTCTTCAATTGGATTAAGATCTTCTCTTTGGACATTTTCTAAGATGGATATCTCCATCATCATCTCATCACTAAAATCAACTTCAATAACTGGTACTGTCTCTAAGCCAGCTATTTTAGCCGCTCTTAATCTTCTCTCACCTGCAACTAGATCATAGCCATGGATGCTTTTTCTAACTAATAACGGATTGAATATACCATGTGTTTTTATAGTTTCAGCTAATTCTTGTAAAGCTTCTTTGGCGAATTCTTTACGAGGTTGATATGGGTTTGGTCTTATTTCATTTATTGCTATTTCGGTTCTAATACCTTTAGAAGAAGCAATCGCATTTCTTTCAATTTCATCAATTACTTTATCTAGTCCTTCTTCACCAAATATATTACCTAAGCCTCTTCCTAATCCTTGTTTCTTTTTATCGGCCATTATTAGTTTCTCCTTTCATTTTGTTTAATAACTTCATCAGCTAGATTTGCATAAGCAACTGCTCCTGCGCATCTTGTATCATATTCAAAAATTGAACATTCATTTGATGGAGCTTCAGATAATCTTACATTTCTTGGAATATAAACTTTATATACTTTATCTTTGAAATATCTTCTTACTTCTTGTTGGACTTCAACTGATAATTTCGTATTTGCATACATAGTCAAAAGTACTCCTTCGATAGTAAGACGAGGATTCCATAATTTCTGAACCATTCTGATTGTGCTCAATAATAGATTCAAGCCTTCTAAAGCATAATATTCACATTGAACTGGTATTAATACAGAATCAGCTGCAGTTAAAGCGTTTATATTTAAATTACCTAAAGCGGGTGGACAATCAATGATAATGAAATCATATTTATCTTTAACAAGATCTAATTTATTCTTTAATAATGTTTCTTTACCACTTTCTAAGTGAGCCATATCTGTTTCTGCTCCTGCTAGATGAACAGTTGCAGGAACTACATCTATTGGTGGTTTCTCGAGATGTATTGTGGCTTCTTCTATCGTATCTGTTCCCATTAAAACAGTATAAATACTTTTATCAAAGCCCATTTTTTTGGCACCAATACCTTGGGTTGCGTTTCCTTGTTGATCAAAATCCACAAGT
>CACZTC010000084.1 GCA_902784015.1 uncultured Erysipelotrichaceae bacterium
ATCTTTAGCTAAATAGTCTTTTATATTATCTAAAATATTACTTATATCTAAATCATATAAATAATTAGCAGCGATTAATTGTGATTTTTCATTACTTTTTAACATATTTAAGATTTTATCTAGTGAAGGCTTTTCAATCTTTTTTTCTTCTGCAAGATAATAATTAATATCATTTTTATATTTTAATAATAAATCTTCTACTTCTTTTGGAATATATAATTGTTTTAATTCATCATCAATAAGAAAAGAAGCCTTTAAATATTCTTTATTATTAATTAATTCATCTAATTCAATAAAAATTTCTTTATATATTTTTTCCATAATAATCAATATATATTATATAAAAAAAGTCACTTTAAGTGACTAGCGTCCTCGAGGGGATTCGAACCCTTGACCACCCGCTTAGAAGGCGGGTGCTCTATCCAGCTGAGCTACGAGGACAGTATTAATACAATACCAAAAGACATTTATCATTTCAAGACTTTTTCATAAGTTAAATGTTCTACATTTATATCTTTATCATCAATTAGTATTCTCATATAGCTTCCAATACTACCATCCCTATTCCTAATGATAGAGCCTGGATTCAAAAAACGTATGCCTTTATATGTTTTATCAAAATATAAATGTGTATGTCCAAAAAAGACGATATCACAATTATTATTAAGAGCTAAACTATGTAATAGCTGTAAATCGCCATAATATAATTGATTATGACCATGGATTAAAAGTATATGATGCCCTTCTAATTCAATAATTAAATGATTAGGATATTCTTTATATGGATCATTATTACCTTGTACTACTGCAAAACCATCTAATAGATATGATGGTAATACTGAATCACCTAAATGGAAAAAATAATCAGCATTAATATGTTTTTCTTTTATATATGATAAACATTTTCTTTCACCATGATTATCACTTATCGCAATAATTTCTGTCATAAAAATATTATAACTATAAAAATATAATTCATGATAGGATATTTATATGAACTTATATCCATACAATTATTACAGTTTATATTTTGCGCTAGGTTTATTAGCTATTGTGTTGATTGTTACTTTAATAAAAGTTTTAATAATGTCTAAGAATTTAAAAAATATGAATAATAATACATCAATTATTCAAGAGAATATTTCAGCCTTAAAAAATAAAACACAGTTAGTAAATGATATAAAAGAAGAAAAAAAGAAGAAAACAGCGTGGATTAAAACAGCTTTACCTATTGCTTTAGCTATTCATACTATTTATAAAAAGAATGATAATTTAAAAGGTGTTAGTGGCTATACTAAAGCTGCCAAAGCATATGTAAAAAATACACAAGCAGAAAAGAAAATAATAAAAAGGATTAATAAAGCTTTACTTAAAAAATAATTATTCATTTAATATATCTAATAAATTTCGGGCAACTTTCTCAGGAACAATTTCAGTTAATTCTTCTAAAGTTGCTTTTTTTATATTTGAAATTGATTTATATTTTCTTAATAATTGTAATTTGCGCTTTTGCCCAATACCTTCTACTTCATCAAGAATTGATTTAGTTTGTGCTTTACCTCTTAATTTTTTATGATAAGAAATTGCGCGACGATGTACCTCATCTTGCATGCGTGCTAATAAAAAGAATGAATCCGAATTCTTATTAATATTTAATACTTCCCCATTTATATCCATTAAGCCATTAGTATTATGATTATTATCTTTAACAAGTCCCATTAATTTAATATCATTTAATAAGCCTAAAGATTCTAATATTTCTTTTGCGGCATTAATTTGGATCATACCACCATCCACAAATAAAGCATCAGGTAATAAACCTTTTTCTTTTAATAAACGAAAATATCTACGATATATTACTTCTTTCATCGATTCTATATCATTATTTGTTGTATGTAATTTATATAATCTATATGAATTCTTTTCTGGATAGCCATCTTGATATACAACTAAACTAGCAACAGTAAATTTTCCACTAGTATGTGAATTATCAAATAATTCAATTCTATCCATTGAATGATTAGTTAAAGTAGATAATTCATTAATTGCTTCTTGAATAGAATTTCTTTTATTTTCAATAGTATTGAATTTTAGATCTAATTGTTTATGAGCATTATTAATACACATTTCTATAACTTGATTATTAAAACCACGATATGCATTATTAACTTTTATATCCAAAGTCTCTTCTAGATAATCTATATTTATATCTTTAGGTACAATTAATTCTTTTGGTTTAGGGTGACTATCATAATATTGCATAATGAAATTGATAAATTCATCATTAGCATCACCATATAAAGGACTAAGTCTAAATTCTTTTTCTAGAATAATTCCATTTCTTATCAAGAATCCAGCTATAGATATATAGCCTTTATCACAATAATATGCAAAATAATCATTATCTTTTCTTTGATTTACTTGTACATTTTGTTTATTCATTATGAGGCTATCAATAGCTTCTAATAATTCTTTATATTCTTGAGCTTTTTCAAAATTTAATTCTTCGCTCGCTTTTAACATTTTAGATTCAATATCTTTTTTAAAATAATTATTAGTACCATTTAGAAGCTTACGAAGATCTTTAGACATATTTATATATACTTCATCTTTAATATCATATACACAAGGTCCTAAACATTTACCTAAATGATAATAAAGACATAATTTATCATGCATTTTATTACATAATCTAAAAGGATATATTAGCTGTAAATGTTTTATAAGATTCTTGACATTATTAACATCAGGAAAAGGACCAAAATATAAAGCATTTCTATTCTTTTTTATATCTCTAGCCATGCTTAAACGCGGATATCTTTCTTTTGTAAGTTTTATATATGGATAGCTTGAATCATCAATAAATTGAATATTATATTTAGGATGATACTCTTTTATTAAATTAATTTCTAGAATTAAAGCTTCTTTCTCGCTTTTAGTAATAATAAAATCAAAATCTTCAATATTTGATACTAATTTTGTAGTTTTAAAATCATGAGCACCAGTAAAATATGAATTAACACGATTATGTAAATCTTTAGCTTTACCAACATAAATAATTACTCCTTTTTTATCTTTCATTTGATAAACACCAGGAGCATGAGGAATATTATGTAATTTATTTTTTAAATCTTCTTTATTCATATTTATTTAAATGTCACTACAGTAGCACCAGTACCTCCTTCTTGCGGAGTGCCTAAATGGAATTCTTTTACACTAGCTTCACTTTTTAATCTTTCATGAACAGCTTTACGTAATTTACCTGTACCATCCCCATGGATGATTCTACAATATGTCAAATTATGGACTTTAGCATTATCGATATAATTATCTAATTTATATAAAGCATCTTCTACATTCATGCCAATCAAATTACATTCAATAGGCATAGAAGAAAATACTAAATCACGATCAATATTAATTGTTGCTTCAACATTCTTAGTCTTTTTAGGTAAATGTTTATTACTAGGCCTTATTTGATCTACTTTTACTTGCATTTGGCGACCATTTAACATTATTAAAACATTCTTTTTATTAATCTTTATTATTCTAGCGACTTGATTAGTACTCTTTAATTCAATAACATCACCTACTTTATAAGTATAATCTTCATCAACATCAATAATCTCTTGATTAATAATATTTTCTAATTCTTTTCTTTTCTCATTAATTTCATGTAATTTAATATCTTTATTATTTTTCAATTCATATATTATTTCTTCAGCTTCTTTTTTGATATTTTCTATATATTCATTAGCTTGTTCATCTTTTAATTTATACCATTCATCTTTTTCTTTAATAAATCTATTCTTTTCTTTTTTTATTTCTTCTATTTCTTTTTCTAAAGCTTGTTTAATTTCAAAAATCTTTTCATTATCCATTCTTGCTTTAGCTAATTCTCTATCTAATTCTTCAATTAATTTATCTCCTTCGCTTTTTGCTTGATTATTTAAAAATGTTGCATATTTTATTAGTTCATTAGGTAAACCATATCTTTTCGCAACAGATATCGCATTAGATTCACCAGTTATACCTTCAATATATTTATATGTTGGCTCTAATGTATCCATATTAAATTCCACGCTAGCTAATAATATATCATCATGTCTTTTACCATATGTTTTAAGACGTGAATAATGCGTAGTTACAATAGTCATACATTTTCTTTCTCTTAATAGATTCAATAAAGCTATACCTAAGCTTTCACCTTCTTTAGGATCTGTTCCACTACCTAATTCATCTAATAAAACTAAACTATTACTTGTTGCATTTTCACATATATTAGCTTGTTTTTGAATATGTGCACTAAAACTAGATAAAGAAGATTCTACTGATTGATCATCACCTATATCTTCAAATAAATTATCAAAATAAGGTATTGAAATACTTTCACATGGTACTGGTATACCACAATAGCTCATTAAAACAAATAAACCTATGATTTTTAATGATACAGTTTTACCACCTGTATTAGGTCCCGTAATAATTAACATTATTTTTGGATTGATTAAATTATATGAATTAGCTACTACAATATTTTTATCAATTAAAGGATGTCTAGCTTTTTCAATAATA
>CACZTC010000085.1 GCA_902784015.1 uncultured Erysipelotrichaceae bacterium
AGCCTGAATCTACAAGAAGAATTAATTAATAATGAAGAAGTCGATAGTATAGAATTCTTTGATGTTATTCTAGAGAACTTTAATACAATGGTAAAAGGTTTAAATATGATAGTTTGGACTTTAATAATATCTTCTATGTCTTTAGCTTTTGTAGTATTAGGTAATTTGATAAATGTAAATGTAAGCGAAAGACAAAGAGAAATTGCGACTATTAAGGTTTTAGGATTCAGAAAAAAAGAAGTAACAGATTATATATATAAAGAGAATAATGTACTAGTCTTTGTGGGAGCTTTAGTAGGTTTACCTATTGGTAATTATTTGCATCATTATATAATGCGGATGGTTGAAATGGACTATATTATGTTTGGGCGTTCTATTAATATAACTAGTTTTTTATTAGCGATTATTTTAACATTTATCTTTGGCTTATTAGTTAATATTTTGATGGCTAAAAGGATACATAATATTCAAATGGTTGAAAGCTTAAAGAGTGTTGAATAAATATAGAGCACTTTTGTTGCAGTAAAAGGTATCTATTATATAATTTAGAAAAAGGAGATAATTATGAAAATATTACGTTGTAAAGAATGTGGCAAAATAGCTGTTTTATTAAATGACAAAGAATGTCCTACAAAGTGCTGTGGCGAAGATATGGAAGTATTAACTGCAAATACTACAGATGGTGCCACAGAAAAACATGTTCCAGTTGTAACTAGAGAAGGCAATACTATTAGTGTAAATGTTGGTAGCGTAGATCATCCAATGTTAGAAGAGCATTATATTGAATTCATTATATTGGAAACCGCAAAAGGATTTAGAGTAGCTTATTTAAATCCAGGTGATGCACCAAAAGCTGATTTCTATAGTGAAGAACCTGTAATTGCTGTATATGAATATTGCAATCTTCATGGTTTATGGAAAACTGAAGCATAAATATTACAATTTAAACGGCGAAAGCCGTTTTCTTTTTGATTTATTGTCTCGTTGTGGTAGAATAATCAAGGTTATTTTATATAGGAGAAAATAGATGGATAAATATATTAAGAGTTGGAATGTCCATGGACGAACATTGACTGTTGAAAGTGGTGAGATTGCTAAACAAGCTGGTGGAGCAGTGATTATACGTTATGATGATACAGTTGTATTATCAACTGCGACAGCTAGTTCAGAAGCGAAAGATACTGATTTCTTTCCTTTAACTGTTTTATATCAAGAAAAAATGTATGCAGCAGGTAAAATACCTGGTGGTTTTTTACGCCGTGAAGGTAGGGCTAGCGATCATGCTACATTAACTGCAAGATTAATTGATAGACCTATTAGACCTTTATTTGCAGAAGGATTTAGAAATGAAGTACAAATTGTAAATACAGTATTATCTGTAGATCCAGATGCTAGTAGTGAAATGGCTTCATTATTTGGCTCTTCTTTAGCCTTATGTATTTCTAATATTCCTTTTAATGGACCTGTTGCTGGAGTTGTTGTAGCTAGAGTTGATGGAGAATATATTATTAATCCTACTGTTGAAGAAAGTGAAAGAGCTGATCTCAATTTAACTGTAGCTGGTACAAAAGCTGCAATCAATATGGTTGAAGCAGGAGCTAAAGAAGTTAGTGAAGAAGATATGCTAACAGCTTTACAAGTAGGTCATGATGCAATTATTGAATTATGTGAAATACAAGAAGAAGTAATTAAAGAATGTGCTAAAGAAAAGATGGAAGTAGTTCTATATGAAATAGATCCTGCTATAAAAGCTTTAGTTGATGAAAAAGGTGCTGCGAGAATTCGTGAAGCTGTTTCTATTAAAGGCAAATTAGAAAGATATGGCAAGATTGATGAATTAATTGCAGAAATGGAAGAAGAAGTTGCCAAACTAGAATATGAAACTGAAGCTGATAAAGAAAAAGCTATTAAACAAGCGCATGAATATTCTGTTGAAATTGAAGCTAATGAAGTTAGAAGATTAATCAGTGAAGATAAGATAAGACCAGATGGACGTGCTCTAGATGAATTAAGACCACTTGATTCACAAGTTGATTTATTACCACGAGTTCATGGTTCGGCTATGTTTACGCGTGGAGAGACTCAAGTAATGTCTGTTACAACTCTAGGTGCATTAAGTGAAGCTCAAACAATTGATGATTTAACAACTGAAACAGAAAAGAGATTCATGCATCAATATAACTTCCCACCATTCTCTGTTGGTGAAGTTGGTAGAATGGGAGCTCCTGGTAGAAGAGAAATTGGACATGGGGCATTAGGCGAAAGAGCTTTATTACAAGTTCTTCCTTCAGAAGATGAATTCCCATATTCAATTCGTACAAGTGCCGAAGTTTTAGAATCAAATGGTTCTAGTTCACA
>CACZTC010000086.1 GCA_902784015.1 uncultured Erysipelotrichaceae bacterium
CGCTACTCTTTGCATTTGTCCACCTGATAGTTGATTAGGTTTTTTATTGATATGCTCAATCAAGCCTACCTTCTCTAATGCTTCAATAGCTCTAGACTTTCTTTCTTTTTTAGATATACCAGAAATAGTTAAAGCTAATTCAACATTAGCTAATACTGATTGATGAGGTATTAAATTATAACTTTGAAAAACAAAACCAACAGTATGATTACGATATGCATTCCAATCTTTTTCACGGTATTCTTTAGTTGAAATACCATCGATGAGCATATCACCGTTATCATATCTATCTAGTCCACCTATTATATTTAATAATGTTGTTTTCCCTGATCCACTTGGTCCTAAAATCGCAATAAATTCATTATCACGTAGATTAAGTGATACATCTTCTAAAGCCCTTTGGTATAAATCATTAGAGACATATGTCTTTGAAATATTCTTTAGTTGTAGCATTGCTTACCCCCAAATAATGCCTCAACCTATTCTTTTTTTATTTTTTTCTTTTCGAAATAATAAAGAATAATAGCGAAAGCAATCATGAATAAGCTAATGAATTGCGAAGTAGAAAGAATTCCAACATGACCTCTTTCTATATCGCCTCTAATAAATTCAATTAAAAATCTTCCTACGCTATATAGCAATAAATATAAAGCTGCACTATTTTCTATTCTTTGTTTTTTAACTAGACGATAATATAAGAATAAAAATATTAATAAATCTCCTATTGCCATTATTAATTGGGTAGGAATAATAGGCTCATGAATAGGACATAATGAACCTTCTGGAAAAATAACACCATACCAAGCATCAGTATGTATACCATAACAGCAGCCTGCTAAATAACAACCTATCCTACCAAAGCTTTGGGCTAAAGGAACTGATACAATAACCACATTAAATACTTTCATAAAGTTCCAATTATGCTTTTTACTATATAAATAAGCACCTAAAATGCCACCGATGATGCCACCATAAATAACCCAACCGCCTCCTCCAAGCACTGATAAAGGATTAGCTAGGAATTGTTTAAAAACAGTTAATACATAAAGAAGCTTAGATACTATAAAGCCAGATATTATTGTCACAAATAAGAAATTATCTATCTTTTCATACTCAAGATTAAATCTTTTCGCATTCTTTTCCGACATATAAAAGGCAGCTAAAATACCTATAGCCATCATCACTCCATAGCCATGGATTGTAAAAGATCCTATTGTAAACCAATCATTAAACATATGATATATTTTATATTCTTTTTATCAAAAAATCATTTGTTTTAATTAAAGCTTAAGGTTTTACCTTCAATAACTTTTAATAAATCTTGAGGATTTAATTCTATTTGCATACCTACTTTACCTGCTGAAACATAGATAGTTTCATAATTTAAGCAAGCATCATCTATATAGGTTGGAAATAATTTTTTCATACCAATAGGACTGCAACCACCATGTATATATCCTGTTAATGGCAATAAATCCTTTTGGGCGACCATATTAATACTCTTTAAATGCAATTCTTTGGCAATATTTCTTAAATCTAAAGTGTTATTAACTGGTATTACAAAAACATAATATTCATTATTATTACTAATAGTTACTAAGGTTTTAAATACTTTATTTATATCTTCATTACATTTATTAGCGACACTTATTCCATCAATCAAGCCATCACTAATATCATATAAATGAACTTTATATTCAATCTTATTTTTATCTAAGATACGCATTGCATTAGTTTTATTAACTTTCGCCATAATTAATCATCATAAATACCATACCAGAGACGGTAATATGTGCCTCCTTTATTTAATAATTCATCATGATTACCTTCTTCTTCAATACCATTTTTACCTAAAACAACAATACGATCAGAATCTTTAATAGTAGTTAAGCGATGAGCGATAGTTAAAGTCGTTCTTCCTTTAGATAATTTCTCTAAGCTTTTTTCAATATATATTTCGCTTTCGTTATCTAAAGCTGAAGTAGCTTCATCTAATAATAATATTGGCGGATTCTTTAAGAAGACTCTAGCTATCGAGATTCTTTGTTTTTGACCGCCTGATAATTTAATACCTCTTTCACCTACATAAGAATCATAACCATTGGGTAATTCATTAATAAAAGTATCTGCCCCTGCTAATTTAGCTGCTTCAATTATTTCTTCTCTAGTTGCATCTGCCTTACCATAAGCAATATTCTCTAAGACCGTACCAGAAAATAGATATACATCTTGTTGAACAATACCAATAGCTTCTCTTAAGCTTTTTAATGTTACATCTTTTACATTTTGACCATCTATTAATATAGCGCCGCTTGTTACATCATAGAATCTAGGAATTAATGAAGATAAAGTTGTTTTACCCCCACCGCTTTCACCTACTAAAGCTAGATTCTCACCTGCTTTAATATCTAGATTTAAACCATTAATAACTTCATTATGATCATCTGGATATTCAAAGCTAACATTATCAAATTTTATATTGCCGCCTTTAACGACTAAATCTACGGCACCTTCTTTATCTTTAATATCTATAGGTGTATCAATTAATTCCATAAATCTTTCAATTCCTGTAATACCCATTTGGAATTGTTCAGCGAAATCTACTATTCTTCTTATTGTAGCTATCATCGTTGTAACATATAAAATATAGGCAACAAGATCACCAGCAGTAATCCTACCATTAACTAAGAATAGACCACCTGCTACTATCGTAATTACATACATAAGACCGTCAAATAATCTAGTCGACATACTATAATTAGCCATAGCATAATATCTCTCAGTTTTTATTTCTTTAAATTGTTGATTATCAGCATCAAATTTACTTAATTCTAATTCTTCCGCATTAAAAGCTTTTACTACCTTTTCTCCTAATAATGAATCTTCTACACGGGCATTCAATTCACCTATTTGAACTCTTTGTGCTTTTGTCGCTCTACGATATCTACGATTAAGTTTTATCGCTACCACTAGCATCACTGGTAAGCAAGCAAATATTATGACTGTTAAGGCAATACTTGCTTGACATAAGATGATAAAAGAAACAACAACTTTAATACCCGCAATAAAGAATTCTTCTGGACAATGGTGCGCAAATTCAGTTACATCAAAAAGATCACTTGTAATTCTGCCCATGATTTGTCCTATTTTGGTATTAGCGTAAAAGCTATCACTTAGTCTTTCTAAATGTTCAAAAGCCTCAGTTCCCATATCTGTTTCAATATTGACACCCATAATATGGCCTCTGGAACACATATAATAATATGCAACTGAATCAATGATACGTAATACTGCATATAACAGAGCTAGCTTTATGATTAATTCAACTGTTAAATTGATGCTATCATACATAGCAGTATTGGTTAAATAGCTCATAATTCTAGGTAAAGCTATATCACATAATGTCGTCAAAGCTGCACAAAATAAATCAAAAAACATCATTTTCTTATATTTAAATAAATATGGCGCAAATCTTTTTAATAATTCTGAAGTTTTATATTCTTTATTAACTGTCATATTGGTTGAATTATATCATAGCTTAATTAATTGCTTGATTATTTAGCTCCAAAAGTAATAATTTATGTTAGTATATTCCTTGGCTTATGAATAATATTTATAACATCTTAGTAGTTAATCCTGGTTCAACTTCTACCAAAGTTGCCTTTTATAAAAATGAAGAATGTATTTTTGATACAGATGTTTTTCATGATTCTAGTATTCTTAAAAACTTCCCTTCAATCAATGATCAAATCAATTATCGAATGGAAGTAGTATATAAATATTTAAAAGATAATAATGTAGAAAATATAGATATAGTTGTTTCTAGGGGCGGTAGCTGTGTACCGATAGAAAGTGGTATTTATAGAGTCAACGAGAAAATGATTAAGGATACCCATGATAATAAGGGTAAGCTATATCATTCATCAATGTTAGGAGTACAAATGGGTGAATTACTCCAAAAAGAATATAATTGCCCTCTTATCACAATGGATCCTACAGTTGTAGATGAATTCCAAGATGTCGCTCGTATTACAGGTATTAAAGGTATATATCGCAGATCCATCCTACATGCCTTAAATTTAAGAGCTAATGCTAAAAAATATGCTGAAGAGAATAATCTTGAATTAGAAAAATTAAATCTTATTGTAGCTCATATTGATGGCGGCATTACTATTACAGCTATGCAAAAAGGAAAAATGATAGATTGTAATGATGGTGGCGGTGGTGATGGTCCTTTTACCCCTACGAGAATGGGCTCTATGGCAGTAACTGATGTTATTAATCATTTATATAGTATGGATATAAATGAATTGAAGAGCTTAACTAGCCAAACAGGTGGGTTATCGTCTCATTTTGGTACTAGTAATTCTGATATGATTCATAAAAAAGTTGAAGAAGGAAATAAATATGCCAGTCTTGTTTGGCAAGCAATGATATATCAAATATCTAAAACAATCGGAGCTATGGCAACAGTCTTGCATGGTCAAGTTGATGGTATTATCTTAACGGGTGGATTAATGCGCTTCAAAGATATAGAAGAAGGAATCCAAAATAGTTGTGGTTGGATAGCGCCAATTACTACTTATCCAGGTGAAGAAGAAATGAAGACCTTAGCTAAAGCTGGACTTGGTGTATTAAAAGGCATAGTAACTCCAAAAGAATATACTGGTGAAGCTATTTTCAATGCTGAAGACTTTGAAAAGTCGCTAGATGATTAATCATAGCGACTTTTTTATTATTCTTCAGTATTATAAATGAAATCTTCTTTATAACCATCTAAGCTTGTAATATGATTTACATATTCTTGCGATAAATAGAATGGCTTAGGTCCAAAAGGATTCAAAGCTATACCTGAATATCTATATTTACGCATGATACTAATAACTTCCGGAAAAGATAATAAAAGTGATACGGCTTTTTCAGATTCAATCACTTCTTTATAATTCTCTAATGCTTCCCAATCAGTAAAAATAGGCATGATAACTTCATCTTCTATTTCATTAGCTTTTACTGAAAGAAAGCTTATTTCTTGAGAGTTTTCTATGATATCCATAATCTCCCCACGATGATCCCCACTATGCGGCACTAGAGCAGGAACGATATAATTACTATGACAAGCATCATATACTAAAGCACTTGTATAATCATTATCTCCTGCATATTCACTATAGCCTTTTATCATCGCTACTAATCTAGGATTTTCTGCATGAATTATTCTTTCATTAATAGCACAAGGCTCAAAACTTGATATCACTCCATATTTACTTAATTGAATATTTTCTTTACCATCTTCTAAAAGAATACCAACTTTTTCATCATTGCTTTCTTTTAATGATAAAGCTTTATCATCAAATGCATATATTTTTTTAATGCGTGATATTACTGGTTCGCTTCCAGCTTCTAATAAATGTACAAAGTCCCCCACTTTCATTGAACCATTCACATAACCTTTATATTCATTATCATTGACTACTTCATCAATTAAAAATGTATATCTTCTATCTCCATTTATCACATTAGATTTTTTAAGATAATTAATTCTTTTATCTTTAGGTTTGATATAGAAATAATTCTTTAAATATATAGTGCATGCATAGATCAATATAGCGAAACAAATACCTACACATAATAAATTCATATATGAATTGAGACCACCATCTAAATATTCATATATTATTAATCCCATTATTAATAAAGTAAATAAAACCCCACCAACAAAACCAGTATTCATCGCCCATCTTTGTGATACACGTTTTCTTAAACTACCATGTTTGCGACCATCATATAATCTATTCAAATAATTAATACCCCATATAGTTGGATAAAGCATAAGAATAACTAAGGCTAAAATAAAAGTAACAGCTGGTACAGAATCCATAATATTATTCTTATAGCCTAAAAGTACTAAAAAAATGAGAAAAACCATTATTTGAAAAATAATACCAACACCAATGCCAAATAATAAATACTTTTTCTTTTTCATTAGAATTAGTATAACATGACATCTTATTATTAATTCTTAATCATTATTATTCTTAATATATGCAAAGCCTAGTGCTTGTATACCACAATTAGCTGATAAAGTGGCGGAAGCTTTTTGTAGAATGACTTCATCAAATTGAATATATTTTTCTATCTCTTTTAATATTAATTGTCTTTCTTCTTCATTATAACCTGTATGAATCAGGAATAATCCTTTAGTATCTATCGTTTTTTTATTAGCGAAATTATAGCGAATATATTGAATAATAAGATTATTTAAATATCCTAAGAAGAATCTTTGAACTTTAATATCACCATTTTTAATTACTAAAGCAGGAATAAAGTTCAAAGCTTTCACAAAAGCTTTAGTTAATAATGATTGCTTTTTTACTTTTTCAATCATATCAATTGATGGTAATAAGAAATTAGTTACAACATTGTTACGATATTCTTCAACTTCTTGAATAACTGTATCAGCATGTTCCCCTTTAGCTGCCATTTGTGCTGCTTTTATTACTAATAAACCTAAGCCAGAAGTCATACTATTACTATCAATAACTTGTACATTATCAAAACTCTTAGCTGCTTGAAGAGCATTTGCATAGCCTTTACTTAGTTTAGATGAAGCTGAAAAATGAATAACTGAATTAGCTTCACTTAAACGGTATTTTTATTTTACCGACATCATGTAATGGCGTAGCTTTTACTGTTTGCATAATATAATCATCAGTTAGTTGATTTCGATACATGCCTTTTCTTTTTAAAGCTTTACATAACATTTCAACATAATGTTGTGTACTTTTTACATGTCTTCCTGTTGAATTATCACGCTCTTCAATTAATGTTGCCATACCAACGATGACGGCATTTTGAATATGCGTAATCTGTTCA
>CACZTC010000087.1 GCA_902784015.1 uncultured Erysipelotrichaceae bacterium
TTAATCTTTTTAATATTATTTAAATAGATATTCAATAATGTATTTTCATTATTATTTATTGAAGAATTAATAATATTTAAATTATTATCTATAACCTTAACTATTTCTTTATTATTAACTTTATGTAAATATGGACTAATTCCTTTTTTTAATATTTTATTACTTAATAAGTAGAATTCTCCTGGCTTATTTAAAGTATATGCATCATAAGATTGGATAACCTCTTTGGAATCTAATTTTTCATTTACTTTTAAACATATTTTAAAATTAGTATTAGACAATATCTCATCATTTATTATGCCTCCTACTTTTTGCGTAGATAAGATTAAATGGATACCTAAGCTTCTTCCAATTCTAGATATACTAATTAATTCTTTAAATAATTCATAATATTTTTGTTTGAGCTCCGCAAATTCATCAACTAATATAATTAGATCAGCATAAAAAGGTAGCCCATATTCAGATCTATAATTATTTCGATAATCTTTTATATTCATAATTGCTAAAGAAGTTTTATTACTTAGTATATTTAATGCTTTTTCTCTATTCTCACATTCTTTTCTTAATAAAATGATAAAGCGATAAATATCACTCTCATCTATATTAGTTAATGAATATGCAATATGTGGCAATACATAATCATCTAAGCTTAGAGCTTGTTTTATCGTCCCGCCTTTAAAATCAAGTAAGATATATTGAAGATATTTAGGTGAATATTTAATAGCTAGATTAATTAATAAAGAGATAATAAATTCTGTTTTACCACTACCAGTCGAACCAGCTATTAAACCATGAGGTCCATCTTCTAATTCATCTAAATCTAAGATAATAGGATAATCTTGATCATTAATATTTACTTTTATGCCATTATTAATATTATTATTTTGCCAATTCTTATAAATATTCTCGTGAGATATATCATAATTTTTATAAGAAATATTAAATATTTGTCTATTATTATTTTTAACAAGCTTTAATAAGCCTAAATCAATATTGTTTTCAATAAATGATCCTCTATATGTTTTATTCAATGAATAATCAAAGATTTTATTATTCTTATAATCTATTAATAGATTATAACGATAACTAATACCATTAATATTTATATTTATACTATTATCTAGCCTATAAATATTATTTATATCAATATTAATTATTATTAAATCTTCTATATCTTCAATAATATAAGTATATTTATCAATTTCTTTTTCAGAAGTAAATATTAATCTTATGCCTTTATAGAAAGTATTATTAATATTTAAAAGCCAATCATTATTTATTAACCATTTATTAGAAGTATTAATCATAAAAATATAGTCTTTATAATTAATTGATAAGTAAAAAATAATATATTTGATAAAGTCTAAATCAGCATTAATTATTTGTATATCTTTTGATTTATTCAAATCTAAAAAATATATTGATGCAGGTATGTTTTTATAACAATTTATTAAAGGTAAATAAATATTATCTATATCATAATCAAATAACCAATTATACTTTTCAATATTAAAATTATCACTAGTCATCATTAATGGAATAATCATATTATCTGTTTCATAAATTGTATTATCTTCTTTTATTCTATTTAAAATACTTTCTAATAAAAAATATTCAATAATTATCTCGTTATAATTATTTATATATTTATTAAAATTAGATATCTTATTTATTAAATAATTATGATATATTTCATAATTACGATTATTCTTAATAATATTATTATTTCTTATATAGATCTTTTGTAGAGGCATCCAAATTAAAGCAGAAGATATCATAGCTATAGGAAGTATTAATATTGGTAATGATTCAATTATTTCTTTGCCATTAAGATAGTTACTATACGCAGTAAATATAGAAATAATTAAAGTTGATAAAGCCATTGTTAATTGGGGTCCTATTGTCAAAAATATTGGTTGCGTCATCAAGTCAATTTGTTTATTAAATGGCTTTATATTAATGGAATAATTAGTGTCTGGAATATTAATTGGATAATATGAATAATTAATAAACTGCCTTTTTGGAATAGAATAATATGAATTATTTAAATATTGTTTACATTTATTAACTTTAATATTACTTGGCACCATAAAATATGTAGGCATTAAAACTATAGAGATATTATTAATAAATATAACTTCTCCAAATACAAAATTAATTCTTTCAATATATTCATTACCATTAATAAATGCATTAGCTTTATTATTTATTATTATTCTATTAATAAAATCAATATAAACTTCACCTTGACCTTCAATAATTACATGGCCTTTATTAGAAATAACTAAATGATTATTATGAAAATATCTATGATAAGCTTTTTTATATTCTAAAACATAGATTAGATAGTCTTTATTATCTTTGATACTTAGCGAATTATTTAAATAAATTTGATATTTATTATTAGATGTATGAATAATACATTTATCATTTATTCTTATAAATATTAATGATTCATATTTTATTTCTTCTTCATCATCTAGGTTTAATATTTTCAAAATATTATTATTTATTATTCTAATTATCATATTAGCTATTATTTGAAACTAAAATATTACAACTAATTTCATGTTTTTGATCTAAGGTTCTAATAATCACTATTGTGCTACCTTGTTTTAAGCCATTAATAATTCCTTCGCTATTTACATTAGCTATAGATTCATCATTTGAGATATATTCTATATCTTTAATTGAATATCCTTCAGGTAAACCTTTAATTATTATTTTTGTGGGTTCATTAGGATGAACTACTTTAGCATATGAATCTAGCATAATCTTTTTTGAAACTATCAAATCATCTAGATTCTCAATTTTAATACGATTATTTCTAGTACATTTATTTACATAATGAAAATTCTCGAAATGTCTGGTTCCTTCTGGAAATATTGAGCTCAATTTATCAGGAATTACATTAAATAAATATTTAAAACCTTTTTTTCCTAAATATGTTTTATTTGAATTAATAATTATATTTCCTATCCAATTAGCGCTTATATCACTACATGATAATAAATCTGTATTATATTTAGATAATTCATTTACATAGTCACATGGTAGATCAGAAACAAAACTATCTTTATTCCCTTTTTTATCATATAA
>CACZTC010000088.1 GCA_902784015.1 uncultured Erysipelotrichaceae bacterium
ATATCTTCTTTAGATAATAAACCTACCCTTTTTTTACATGTCTGTTGTATTATTTGCGCTTGTTATCCAATAGATTATTTAAAAGATTATTTTGATATTACAATTCTATTTAATAATTCAAATATTTATCCTAAAGAAGAACATGATAAAAGACTTAATGAAGTTAAAAGATATATTCACGAAAGATATAATGATGAAATTAAAATAGTTGTTAGTGAATATGATAATGATAATTTCATGAAGCCATTATTAGAAAGAAAAGATGATCCTGAAGGTTATAAACGTTGTTTTATATGTTATGAAGAAAGATTAGATTATGCCTTCAAATATGCAGATGATAATAATTATGATTATTTCACTACCGTTATGACTTTTTCAAGATTAAAAGATAGCCAAAAAATAAATGAAATTGGTAAAGAATTAAGCACAAAATATAATACTAAATATTTATTTTCTGATTTTAAAAAGAATGATGGTCAATTAAAAACAAATGAATTAAGTAATATTTATAATCTTTATAAACAAGATTATTGTGGATGTATATTCTCTTTAAAAGAAAGCCACTCATCAGAGTGACTCTTCCGTAATAGTTTTTAGTTTTTCATTTAATAATTCAATTACTTTTTCTTTAGCGCGAATTTGATCAAATAATTCTTTTGTATCAACTTCATCGCCTTTTTCTTGTATAGCATAATAAGCTCTACCTAGATCTTCATAAGCTTTAGTTAACTCTTTTTTATTATTACCAATATCAGAGCGCATCTTAGCTTTTTCTCTTTCTTTATCAAGTCTTGTTAACATGCGATGGCTACTATTCTGTACAAGCTTAGTAGCTTCTTCCATAAAGTCTGTAAGTTTTTTGTTATAATCTGACATTAATCCTTCCCTGCCCTTTCTATTAGATCAAAGATAATATAATTAATTTCTTCATCACTTGCTTCATTTTCTTCAACTAGCTCTAACATTCCACTAACTAAGATATTTGCATAATATCTTGTATGAGAGAACATATATTCTTTTAATTCTTTACCTTCTTCTAAAAGCGAAGTTAAGGCATCAATCGCGTGAGCTTTAGCTTCTTCTTTACTACGAGAACTTAATTGTGTTAAGTCCACCTCATTATTAATTCCATGTAATTTCGCATTTAATTCTCTAAATGATTTAGTGGTATTGCTGATAAATTTCTTTAATTTATCACTATAATCAAGCTCGCCTATTTGATCTAACATCATTTGATTAAAGATTTCATTATATTTTTCACTAATCGCATTAATAATGTCATCTTTAGAATCAAAATAATAATAGAATAAGCCTTTAGCTACATCTAATTCTTTAACTATTGAATTAACAGTAGTATCAACAATGCCATTTTCTCTAAATAATTTTTCAGCTGCATCAATGAATTCTGTTTTTCTTTGTGAATTGTCTTTATTATCAGGCATAAGTTCCACCTCTATTAATAATATATATCTTTACTGACCCTTAGTCAATATAAGTAAAAAACACCTTTAAAAGGTGTTCTTTACGAGTTCACTTGCGAGCAACTCAAAGGGATATTTATATCACAATCGTTATCAAATCATGATAGTCATTTTTTAATAAGCTTTTTTTGAAAAGTATTAATTAGCTAAGTTTATAACCACTCAACCTCACCAGATAGAATGTTATAAACTGCAGGTACTACAGTTGTACCTAAATGTTTAATTATTTCATCATTTTGGATTTCTTCAGCCATTGCTTTAGCATTTGCTGCAGCAACTTCATCAAGAGATGCACCTTCAGTAACAGATGGAGCAATCTTCTTCATGATTTCGCCAATGTTTCTTGGAACATCGCCACCTTGTACAGCAGCTGTACAAGCACCACAACTTGTATGGCCTAATACTACAACTAATGGACTACCTAAATGCTCTGCACCATATTCAATAGAACCTAATACGATGTCATCAACTACGTTACCAGCGTTACGAATAACGAAGATATCGCCTAGTCTTTGGTCGAAATATAG
>CACZTC010000089.1 GCA_902784015.1 uncultured Erysipelotrichaceae bacterium
CATATACTTTATAACCATTATATTTAGCAGGATTATGTGATGCTGTTACCATAATGCCAGATGAGCATCCTAAAGCTCTAGTTGCATAAGATAAGCATGGCGTAGGCATTAATTCTTTATAAATATAAACTTTGATATCATTAGCCGCAAATACGCCAGCACTAACTTTCGCAAATAATTCTGAATTAATTCTAGAATCATATGAAATAGCTATGCTTTTATTATTGAAATTATTCTTAATATAATTAGCTAAGCCTTGCGAGGCTTTACTAACTGTATATATATTCATTCTATTCGTGCCGGCTCCTAATACTCCTCTAAGGCCACCAGTACCAAATGCTAAATCTTTATAAAAGCTATCTTCTATGGCTTCTAAATTATCTTTCATATCTATTAATTCTTTTTTTATTATTTCTTCATCAACTTTTTCTAGCCAATGATTATATATTTCTATATATTTCTCCATAATAAATCTCCTTTAATATTCTATTATAAAACTAAATAATACTTATTATTTAAAAAAGTAGGAATTTCTTCCTACTTATATTCTTTATTAATCATTCACACCAGGCACACGATAATAGCCCATATATTGTCCGCTACCAGTCGCTTTACTATTATTTAATTCTCTAATTCCTTGATAAGGATTCATCGCATGAATAGATGTACCTTCGCCTGTATAAATAGATGCATGTCCAGTCCACATTATCAAATCACCAGGTTTAGCTTCTTTTTCACTAATTGGTGTTGCCATTTCAATAATCATTGTAGTTGAGTGTGGAACATCTATACCTACTTGTTTATATACATATTGTACAAAACCCGAACAATCTGCTCCTGTAGCAGGATTATTACCACCATATGCATATACACCTACACCTACCCAACTACGAGCTAATTTTACTATTTCTTTACCGATAGCTGTACCACCATAATTTATGCCTAATGATCTACTCTTATTATATGCATCATTAGTATTTACAATAGCTTTTACTAATTCTTCTCTTGTATTACCAGAAGTCAAAGCTTTACGATACTTTTTTAGCTCTGCACTAGTAGGCTCTTTTTGTAGTATCCCCATAAAGACTGCTTTAATAAAATCATCGTCACTTAAAGATCTTTTAGTACAGCTTTTACTTGTATAAATACTTTTAGCTAAAGTCATTAAATCTGTCTTTTTAGTTACTAATTTTTTAACATAATTCTCTAAAGTTTTAACGGCAGGCCTTTTGCCTATAGCTTCATAATAAAGATCAGACACATACATAGTGATAGATGGATTTAAATCTCTATAAGCAGTTAGTTTAATAGTTCCATTATCAATTCCATATTTCTTACAAAGATTTTTATATTCAGTTGAAGCCACAAATCCTTTTAAAACAAAATTTAAACTAACACCTTTATCTAAATAATTAACCCAATTATTTAAGCCAGTGCTATCAGGATTTCTATCCAAGATAGTATTGTATAGTAAAGTGACTATTTCTTTATTAGTCAAATTCTTAGATGTAAACTCTTGACTATTAAAGAATCCATAAGCAGCTTCCCCGCCACTTATTTCTTTTTTTACTAATCTATTAACCCAATTATTTAAACCAGTTGTATCAGGCTCCCTACTTAAGCATTTGTTGTAGAGCCTTTTCACGAAACTGACTACCTTAGTCTTAGAGGAGGAAGATGAGACTAGTATTGACCCTCTTTCAATACCATAATTCTTACATAGCTCTGTGAATTCTTTAGATCCAACAAAACCTTGTAGGATTTCATCTTCGTTATATCCTTCTTTTATCTTTTTTAACCAATTATTGAGACCAGCTTCATCAGCGTCTCTATTCATTACTGTTTTATATAAAAGCTTTAGATATTCTTTATCAGATAAATTCTTACCCTTCAATTCTTTACTTTTAAAGAAACCAACAATTATTTCTGCTGCTGTTTTATCTTTATTTTTTAAAGCTGTTGTCCAATTCTTAAAACCAGTATCATCTGGTTCTCTTCCTAAAACCAAACGATACATTCTTACAGTAAAACCATTTATTGATTTTTCTGTCGTTTTAATCTTGGCATATTTACAAGCATCAGTCTTTTCAACTTCAGCTACTACTTCAATAATTTCTACTACTTCTTCTTCAATTATTTCTTCTGTAGTTTCTTCTTGTACGCTTTCTTCTAGATCTTCTTCAACAAGCTCTTCTTCTATCTCTTCCTCTACCAATACTTCTTCTTCATCTACATCTTCTTCAACTACTTCAGTATTAATCTCTTCTTCTAGAGTCTCTTCTGCTGAAATAGCCACGCCATTACTAATCACTAATAGTATTACGATTAGGCTTTGTAGTACTTTTTTCATCAGCGACCACCTCCTAAAAACTGTGTAATTATATATACCTTGTACATATAACGCAAATTAATCATCTCATTTTTACTAATAAATTACTTAATTTTCACTAAAAAAACCCTTATTTTAAGGGTTTTAACAACTTTTTAGTTGTTTTTATCATCTATTCTATCTTTTGCTGTTATTTCGCCTTCTCCTATACCTTCCGTACTTTCAGGCACAAATAAGACTTTTATAGTCTCTAAAATGATCCTAATATCAGTTACTAAGCCTTGTCTAGCTATATACATTAGGTCCATTTGAAGCTTATCATAAGGGCTCGTATTATATTTACCATGAACTTGAGCATAGCCAGTTAAACCCGCCTTAACTTGTAGCCGCAAAGAAAATTCTGGCATTACTTCTTCATATTGTTCAGCTATCTCTGGCCTTTCAGGGCGTGGCCCCACTACTGACATATCACCTTTTAGAATATTAATCATCTGTGGAAATTCATCTAATCTAGTAGCTCTGATGATTTTACCAATAGGAGTTATCCTATCATCATTTATTGAAGATAATCTAGCTATCCCATCATATTCAGAATTTACTTTCATCGATCTAAATTTATATATCTTAAAGATCTTACCATCTTTGGTTAAGCGGTTTTGTGAATATAATATAGGACCACCATCATGTAATTTAACTGCTAAAGCTACAATTATTAAGATAGGTGAAAGTATTATTAAGACAAATAAAGAAAAGATAATATCAAATAATCTTTTAGCCATGGCATAGAAAAGAGACTGAGATGATCTTTGGCATAACATAACTGGTAAATTAGCTAATTGGAGTTGTTTAGATGAGTTAACAATATAATCACCTATATTAGGTCTTATATAAACTTCAATATTATTAGCTATACAATATTTCAAGATAGTATTTCTTTGACTTGAATGAATTCCACATAACATTACCGCCGTAGCTTCACTATTTTTTATTGTTTCAAAAATCTTCTCAAAACCTGCTTCTACGCTTATTGTATCTTTTACCGCAAAGCGCCAATCAACATTATTAGTAATATCTTCACCCTTTTTAAAAGCTATTTCATTATCATAAATGATAATTGTTTTAGTTGGTGGATATATTTTACGCATTAATAAATTAGCTGGTTTAGCCCAAACAATTGAAGCTGCTACCCATAATATGACACCTACTATCATTGGCCATAATGGTGGAATATAACGTATTAATAGCCAGCTGACAATATACATTAAAACTCCTGTCATAGCTGAAGCTATAGCATGAGAATATGCTATTTCAGCAGCCCTAGTCACTTTTAATTCAAAACCACCATATAATTTAACGAAAAAATAGTAAATCACAATAAAAAGTAAGTATACAGCATAATTACCTCTTCCAAAGAAAGGTACATAATATACTCTTAGAGCATAATAGTGATTCCATATATATGCAAAGATATATGTATTAATAACTAGAATAATTAGTTTTATTAATCCTAGTAATAATTCATTTCTTTCAAAATTTCTTTTCATATAATTACTAAATTATTCTATCATGTATTAAAAATAAATATAAATGAGTATGATAATAAATATATCTTTGTATCCAATAATAAAGGATGGCTTTTGCCACCCCTTAATACAAATACGTTAATTATTTATCTAATCCCATAAGAAGCCATAATCTTAGAGAATTCTTGACTTCCCGCAAAGCCATTTAATACTTGATCCCTCGTCATTCCACCTTCCATTTTTTTTAGCCAACTATCTAGCCCTGCTTGATCATATTCTCTTCCTAAGAATGTCCTATAACATACTTTAATGAATTCTTTATTACTTAATTTCTTATTCTTGAATTCTTGTGAATTAAAGAAACCTGATGATGCTGTCTTTATAGCTTCTTGTTTAACATTAGGTGCATTTAATATCTTTGTACACCAATTGTTTAAGCCATTTACATCATAATTTCTTCCTAATGCCTTTGTATAACATCTTGCTACAAAGCTTGTTATACCATAATTCTTATCTCTTGCCTCAGTTAATGTTAAGCTTCCTTTTACCACTTTATAGTTATTACATACTTTGGTGAATTCTTGAGAATCTATGAAGCCTTTTACTACATACATTCTACTTACACCATTCTCTAATTTCTCTTTCCATGACTTCTTTCCTGCTGCATCGCTTGGTCTATCCATCATTACTAAATAACATCTCTCTATGAATTCATCATCTGATAGATTAAGTCCGTTCATTTCTTTACTATTGAAGAAGTCTCTAACTACATCTGTAGCAGTTTTCTCTTTTGTTTTTAACCAAGTAGTCCAATTATTAAATCCTCTTGCATCTGGGCATCTATTAAAACAATAATCATACAATCTTGTAACGAATCTAGAAATATTATCATTTGGCACATTACAAGTTCTTCCGCCACTCGCAGCTTTTACTGTAACTGTACATGTAGCTGTTTTACCATTAGATGACTTAGCTGTAATTGTGGCTGTACCTGCTTTCTTGGCAGTTATTTTACCATTAGAAACAGCAGCTACATTAGTATTACTACTGCTCCACGTAATAGTCTTATCACTTGCATCACTTGGAGATACAGTAGCTGTTAAAGTTTCTGTTTTACCTACTTCTAATGTTGTTGATGTTTTATTTAGTTTAACGCCAGTTGAAGGTTGAGTAACTGTGACAGTACATGTTGCAGTTTTCCCGTTATTTGTCGTTACCATTATCGTAACTGTTCCAGCTTTTACAGCTGTAACTTTACCATTTGCATCAACTTTAGCTATTTTATCATTAGCAGATTTCCAAGTTACTGCTTTATTAGTAGCATCACTTGGTGATACAGTGGCTGTTAAAGTTTCAGTTTTACCTACTTCTAATGTTGTTGATGTTTTATTTAATTTAACTCCAGTCACAGGTTGAGTAATTGTTACAGTACATGTAGCTGTTTTACCATTAGATGACTTAGCTGTAATTGTAGCTGTACCTGCTTTCTTGGCGGTTATTTTACCATTATCAACACTAGCTACATTAGTATTACTACTACTCCATGTAACATTCTTATCACTTGCATTATTTGGTGTTATAGTAGCTTTTAATACTTCTTCTTTTCCTACATCTAAAGTTAATGTGGTTTTATTTAGACTTATTTTAGTAACAGGAATAATTACATTTACTGTACATTTAGCGCTTTTATTATTAGCTGCATTAGCAGTAATAGTAACTTTACCTTCTTTAATACCTGTCACTTTACCATTTACATCTACTGTAGCTATATCACTATTACTTGTCTCCCAAGTAATAGTTTTATTGCTTGCATTAGATGGGTTTATTGTAGCTTTTAATGTTTCTGAATTACCTTTATTTAATGTTATTTCGCTTTTGTTAAGTGTAACACTTGTAACTTGTTGTAAAACAGTTACTTTACATGTTGCTGTTTTTCCATTTACTGTTTTAGCAGTAATTGTAGCAGTGCCAGCTTTCTTACCAGTTACTGTACCTTTCTCATTAACAGTAGCAACACTTGCATCACTTGAAGACCATGTTACTGTTTTATTAGTAGCGTTATTTGGTAGTACAGTAGGCGTTATAGTTGATACATCATTAACATATAAACTAATAGTAGTTTTATCTAGACTAATACCTGTAACTGCTACTTGTGGGGCTGCAGTTACAGTCACTTTCATTGTTGCTTTTTTACCTGAAGCATTCTCAACTGTTATTGTTGCTTCTCCTGCTTTATTTGCAGTGATTGTACCTTTATTATCTACGCTAGCTATATTAGGATTACTAGATGAGAATGTTAAAGTTTGATAATCTCTATTAGCTTTTGGTGAAGCTAATACTGAAACTGTGGTTTTTGATCCTTCTTGTAAAGTAGTACTAGCTTGAGCAAAGCTTAATTTATTAACATAATCATCATTACTCATCGTATAGCCTTCAGGAAGTCTTGGGGCATGTATTGTTGTGAAATGTCTTTCGCCTAATAAAAACATTTCATAGTTATCTACACCATTTAATGTATAGTCTTGAGTAACATCAAAGTAATACCATTGGCCTTCTAAATTAACTATATTCCATGAGTGATCTAATTTTAGCCTTTCTGTTTCTGTAGAATTAGGGTCATCCATACCGACGCCTACCCTAACTCCTACATTTAACTTTTCTAATAAACGATACATTAAATGAGAATAGCCTTGACATACAGCACTTCTTTTGATGATTGCATTATATGCAGTATATTTACCATTATCATTACTATCACTATAGTCATATGTTATGTTCTGATTTAACCAATCATATAATGTTTTTATTTTGTCATAGTCAGATGCATTATAAATATTTAACTCATTTAAGAGATTATCAATAGCTACTTCAGCTTCGCTTTTTTGTGCTGGTGTGACCATATAATTGAGATTAATATTGCTTAATGTAACTTTATAATTACTATTACCATAATTAACTCTTAACATAGCCATACTTATATTGTTCAAATAATAATAATCATAATCAGATAAAGACCCTCTTATTCTTTCAATAAGATAATTACTATATTCATTAGGTGTCATATTTTCCATAGTGACATTAAATGAATATTTATTAGTAGTATTATCCATATTAGATATCAATGAACAAATAGTACTAATAAATGCATCTTCTGAAGCTAATTCTATTGGATTACCATTTTCTGTCTTTTCTGTTTCATAAGAAAGAATATCAGCTAAGAATACTTCTTCAGTTTCGATATAGTATTCTTCTCTTCCTTCTACTAGATAATTAATTATGATTATTTCTTCTGCGTCTGTTTCTTCTTCAGCATAAACAGGCATATTAAATATATATGTAATAATCAATAATAGATTTAATAATAATATCGATAGTTTTCTCATATAGGTCGTCCCCCTTATAATTTTATATTAAATTTGACAATAATATGCTAGTTATTGTCACATTAATCAAAATACTTTTATCTCAAATATATTAATTAAACATAAAGCCAATAATATATGCGACTTAAGTATCTTTAATTATAAAGTGTTAATAATAAAAATAGTAGTAATATGTCAATATCTGATCTCAAGCTTTTAGAAGATAATATTCTTTCTTCCAAATCTCCTAGAAACATAAAAAAGGTTTATGTGATAATTTTTCATCTTAAGCAATTATCGCAAAATCCTTTACAACTGAGTCAGCTTTCCTCATGCCAACAAGCTTTTATTTATTGGGCTTATTCAAACGAACAACAAAAGGAAAGCCTCCGACTCTGATAGATTCTCTCAAAAACACATTAATAGCAGTTGAAAGATTTATCCCAAGTTCGCTATACACAGCTTCACTCCGTCTTTTAATATCGTTATCTAAGCGACAAATATAATTAGGAATCTTAGCCATAATGATTATTTCTTCTGTGCTCATATTATGTGTGTGCGTTACACATTAATATCAATGCAGAATAAGAATCTATATTACAATTAACATTATCAAACATCGCAAAAAAGTAATATTCCACAAAAAAAAGGATGCTATTTCGTATAACATCCTTTAAGACTATTGCTATTTGTTAGTATATAACTCAATACTTATTCCCCACCATCATTTCCTTCTTCACTACCAGTATCTTCGCTTTGTGCCGGTGTTATTTCTGGGGTTACTTCTGGAGTAATCTCTGGCGTTATTTCTGGGGTTACTTCTGGCGTTGGTTCTGGCTCAACAGTCACTTCAGGAGTAACTTCAGGTAAAGGTTCTACACTAGGAGATATATCTGTCTCTTCGTCCTCTACTATGTCCATATCTGTAGGAGCTGGAGCTATTTCTAAAATATCTAATTGACCATAAGGTAATACTATTTCTTGTTGTTCAACTAATTCTCCGTTTAATACCTTTCTTATTTCTTCACCTACAAAATCAATTTGTGCTGAAGAAGGATATACTACTGATAAGGCAGTACCTGGGGCATAAGCACAATATGCCATACCTACAGATCCTTCAATACGATAATTAACAATATTCCATTTGATATTATTCTCTAATTGGTATTGGCATAAGCCATATAAGGCTTCTTCACTAACATTAGTTAAGAAAGTACCTTCCATAGCTGTCATTAAAGAATCAAATCTAGTAATAATAGCTGGACTAGCTATTTTTTCTATAATAGCTCTCATTACTAATTGTTGGTGCATAGTTCTACCAAAGTCCCCGTCTGGTAGCGTCTTTCTTTCTCTTACATATAATAAAGCATTATAACCATCTAGCTTTATTTTACCTTCTGGGAAATATATGTCTTCATTATCCCAGAAACCAAAAGCATATGGATTCTCTACTTCCACGCCACCCAAAGCATCTATTATCTTCATATAGGTAGTGAAATTCAATAAGACATAGTTATTGATATTAACATCTAATAAACTACTTAATGAGCTTAATGTATTATCAATACCAGTTACACCTAAATGTGTTAATTTATCAGCATAATAACCCGAATGAGGATTAGGTACATATGAATCTCTAGGGAAAGATACTAATACTATTTGGTGAGTAGTAGGATTAACTACTACTACCATATCTACATCTGTTTTACCAAATAGCTTTAATTCTCCTTCTTCATCATTACCGCCAAAGAATAACGCAAATGGTTTACTAGTTAATTCACTAGAGCTTTCTATTACAGGATTAACTGCTTCAACATCTATTGAATAGATGATTCTTGTTTCATTTTCAAAATTCTCATATTCTTCTATATTAGTTAACATCTTGACATTAGTATCACTAAGTAATAGTACTTGTCCTTTATTCCCATATAAAGCATCTGCCCCTTCTTGGATACTATTAGCATCAATCATATTTAACTTAGTTACACCTAATAATGATTTAACTTCATCTATAGCTATTCTTTGATTATCATAATCAATACCTAATTGAGATATAAATATCTCATCTTCATAAGCTTTTAATTCATCTATAGGATTATCATAAGTCTTACTAGCAATATTATTACCAAAAATATCACTATGTTCTTTCTTATATTCATCTTTAAGTACATATAGATTCACATGGATAGTATTATCAGCTTCTACACTAGTATTAGATTGAATAGTAGTAGATACTTTATTAGCTGCATGTGGTAGCCATAAGGCTACTAGTAATAAAGCTAAAGAAAGTATTATATTAGTCCCTCTTATTACATACATCTTATTAGGCTTACGGTATTTATCTGTTAAAAAGTACATTAAAGCCAATAATATTATTAATGCTCCAGCACTAATAAATACCCAATTAAAAGGTAAGAATGGTGTATTTTTAACAGAAAAAACAAACCAAATAGAAGCAATTAATAAAAGAAACCAAAATATGAAGGGATTAAGGTGTCTTTTCTTATTCTTTATTACTTCTAATTCTAGAGTATCCTCTAGAATAACTTCTCTTTCTTCTGTCATATCTACTATTTAAACATGTATGATATTACCATAGAAAAGGGATCATTTAAAGGGTTGGCGAATTATTGAAAACAATCAATAATAAAAATAATTAATAATTGAAAGATCTATCTTCACCTGCACCAAAGCGTATTAAATCTATTTGTTTTTTTTCTGGCAAGAAAACCATTATGTCCCATAAATCTTCGCTTGCAGTATCTTTTATTCTTTCTTGAACTATACTTCCTACAGGGAAGTTTTCATTTAATGTAAAATTAGCACATTTTGCTGATGCAGTACATATTTCCAACCACTGATTATTATTGTCATAATCAACATGAGAATGACCATAAATAGTAGCCACATATGTTCCTCCATCATTAATAAACTTTTGCAGTCTCGTTCTCATACGATCACTATTTTGTAAATCTGTAAACTTCCAGTTATTCTCTTGGATAAGTCCCATATGATCTAGAATCATAACTTGTTTATCTAAAGGCGTTTCATCTAACACTTGATCAAACCATATAGCAGTTTCATCAGCAAATCCATATCTCCATCTTGTGCCATCATAATAATTACAATCTAAACATATGATTCTCAGATTAGCTTCATCATAATCTACATAATAATCAAGTCCATAATACATATCATTAGAAATCTTTTTATCAGTTACATTACTAAAATATAATTCACTTATCTGCTCAGGAGTAAAGCATTCTGTAGCTTTATTCCTATATCGATTATCGTCGTGATTACCTATCACAAATAATAACGGAAGATTAATACTATTAAATCTATTCATTATATATTGAACATAAGAACTTGTTTCCTCGGTTGACAATCTTCCATCAGTTATATCACCTAAGCATATTATTCCATCTACATCTATATTTTCACTAATATATTGCATATTCATTGACATATCTGTGATAGTATCATCTTTAATTCTTTGCTCTGTAGTACTCATATAATGAATATCTGTACATAAGAAAAAGACCAATTTATTCTCATCTTCATATTCTTTTAATATATAAATAGTATTATCAATTTCATCTTCATAATATCTATTTATTAATTCATTATTTTTAGTTATTATGCCCTTTTCTTTTCTTTCGTTTTGTAAGTCATTTAGGATCTTTTTTGCATTATCTAATTTTTCAATATTAGTGATTAATTCTTTTTCTTTTTTTGTCATATTTTTAAAAGTATTATCCATTTCTTCAATAATATGACCACTATAATATGTAATATCTTTTATATTATTAATACCAACATAAAGATTGCCAACCTCTGTATTGTTATTTATATTATCAATAATCTTTTCTGCAATATCATATCTATATGTATCTAACAAAAATAAATATCTCTTTTCGGTTTTATCAATTCTAGACTTTATGTTCTCTAATTCTTTTCCATATTCTTTATCAATATCAATTAAATTAATATCTGATATTTCTTTTTGTATATCTATTGCATTATTTAATTGTTGTAAAGTCTCATCTTTTTGTTTTAATAAAGCTTCATTATCAATGCTTGTTAAGTCTATTTGTTCTAATTCTTTTATTACATCAGATATTGAATCAATGTCGTATTCTTTTTCGTCAATTGATTTTTGAATAATACAATATTGAATAAGCTCCTGATTATCTATGTATTTTAACTTTTCAATACTATCTAAAGCTTCTGCATAATTATCATCTATGATTTGTTGAATTGCATATTCGAACTGATTACGTTCTTTATTCATAATCGTTTTTTGATATAAAAAAGCTACTCCTAATATAAGAGTAATAATAAAAATAGATATCAATATCTTTTTGACTTTATTCTTTAATTTCATACTATTTAATACTATTTAATAATTCGCATATTGGTCAATTACTTGGTCTAACTCATAATATACTTTATCGTCTATTACTATTCTTCCCTTACCACCTTTTGCTTCTATAACACTAACAGAACAGTTATAAGGAACATGACCATGCCAAAAATCTTTTTTATCTTCGTACAAATAGTTTAGCATAGCTCTTAAAGCAACACCGTGTGTACTTACTAAATATATATTATCATCATCTCGAGAGATTAATTCTTTTAAAAAGCTTTGTGTTCTCGCGCATACTTGAAAAATGGTTTCTCCTTGAGGAAAACCTTCAAAATGGAATGGATTACTAAAGAATTGTTGTATAGCTTTTTTATCTACTTCGCGTTCCCCTGGTCGATATTTTTTTCTTTCCCAAGAACCCATATCTATTTCTATTAATCTATTATCAATAGTTATCAATGTATTATTACCACTTTCTCGGATGATTATTTCTGCTGTTTCTTTAGCTCTTTTTAAAGGACTAGAAAAACAATAATCAAATTTTATATCTTTCATTTGCCTTCCAGTAATCTCTGCAAGCAATATACCATTATCATTTAAAGGATCATCCGTCCATCCTTGAAGATATCCATTAACATTTGCGTTAGTCTCTCCATGTCTAACAATATAAATTAACATTTTTCTCGTTGTTCCTTCATAATACAAAAAGCTTCAAATAAATCTAAATCATCTTGATTTGTGATTTTTATATTTAACTGTGAGCCTTTTGAAAAATATAATGTTTTGCCATAATGATAATAAACAGATGTAGTATGAGGCTCTAGTGTATCTAATATATTATCTTCATCTGCTTTATCATATAAATCTAATATTTCTTGATAACGGAATGTTTGTGGTGTATTTAAACCTGTTATAGTTTCTCTAAGCACACTTTTAGTACTATATTCATCTGTATCACGAGAACCCATGCATAATAAGCATGGGTTTTCTGATATTGAATTACCCTTTTCTTTAGCAACTAAAAGAGCATCATCAATGATTTCATCATCAATAAAAGGTGCTACACTCATATGAATCATTACAAAATCATCTTCTTGTAACTTATTTTTTAGATTCTTTAAGCCATTATATACAGATAAAGTAAAAGTAGAGCCACCCTCACAAATCCATTGAACTTTTTTGAAATCATATTTATCAACAATCTCTTTTACTAAATCTTCAAAACCATGAACACAAACAATTTCTACAGCATCTATATTTTGATTGTTTTCAAATATTTCCAAAGTGTGTGCAATTATTGGCTTACCTTTGATTTCTATGAATTGCTTAGGAATATTGGCACCCATTCGAGTGCCAACTCCGCCTGCAAGCAATAATACTATATTCATTCATTCCATCCTTCAGGAGCAGCTTGTGGATCCTCGATTGGTCCATAGGCAGCCTCATATCTAGGAAGACACCATTTTAATAATTTATTAGTTTGTTTAAAGAAGAATAGCATCCAGTCACGAGTATATTCATTGATGCTCTCTTTATATAAAGCCCATCCTACATAATACCAGTTATGTATTGTTGTATATGCCATCCAGTGACGATGTTCCATTTCTGTTGCTGGTCTACCAAAATATGCTTCTAGAATATCTAAGATTTTAGGTTCATCAGCTTCATATTCAAAACCTGCAATCACACGACCAAAGTCATAACCAGGATCATTATAGCCAGCAAATTCATAGTCAATAATATCAAGTGTATTTTCAGTTAATAATACATTATCAATATTAATATCGTTATGACACATTGTATGTTTTACGCCATCCATATCAGCATATTTTTGAAGCTTACGTATTTGTATCCATTCTTTTTCAAATATTTTGAAAAGATCACCTTTCATTTTACAAGCTTCTTTAAATAAGCGCTCTGTTTGCCATACTGGATCATAATTATATTCTTCCCAATTTTCTAAATCATATCCAACGTCATGGAACGCTCTTATCTTTTGGGCAACTTTCTTCATGAGTTCTACATCATAATAATATTTACCATGAAGATCGATACAGTTTTCACGGAATTTAGAAATCTTAGCACCTTGTTCATCAATATAGATATATGTATCGTCTGCATGTGCTTTAGCAGCTAATTTATTAGCAACACATTCATTCTTACGATAAATAAAGAATTGTGTACTATCTCCTGGGTATCTGAAAATATATCTTTCTCCACGTACAACAAATGTAAATAATATATTAGAAAGACCTTTTTGAAGAACATTTATATCACTTATCTCATCTTCTGTACAATTAAGAACAGCACAAATCTTATCATTAATCCAACCTGAAACATTACTTAAGAATAGGCCGTCGATATTTTGAATTTCTTGAATTGAATCAAATTCAAATAAGAAATCTGCAGGATATTCGCGGACATACATCTCTAAGTCATCAGCATGTCTAACAACAAATTCTTCCCAGAAAAGAGCAGATATTCTAAAGTCTTCAATTTCTTCATCCATAAATTGAACAAGCCTGCGACTTAATTCATTATCAACATAAGCATGACCATAAATACATTCGCCACTTTTTGCACAACTATGTACCGAAAGGATTCTTCCTGATTGATTCTTTTCAACAACAAGTTCATTACTTGCATCATCTTTATATACTGTTGCATGGAATGAATTAAACTCATAAGCAGAGAATGGATTTTCATCAAAGTAATTATCACAGTTTAGTATATATGTAGAACCAAGATAATCTTTAACCATATATAATGAATAAACATTATTCTTATTTAGGTCTGTATTAATTTCTAGGTTGACACCCCATTTATCTACTAGGAAAAAATATAATTCTTGTTTATAGCCCACAACAACAGTAATATCATTGATTCCTGCTTCTTTAAGCTGTCTAATTTGACGCTCTATTAATGTTTCTCCATTTTTAACAAATAAACCTTTTGGCATATTATATACAGATTTAGCATTTATATCTGCTCCGCCTGCAGCTAATATCACCGCATTATTTACTTTTAATGGCTCAATTTCATTCATTCCTAAAGATGTAACTTTGTTGTCAGAAATGTATCCTTTAGCTTCAAGTTTCTCAACTAATTCTTTAACTTCATCTTGTGATTTGAATGCATAGTAATGAACGTTTTCATAAACATATTTTGAAATATCTGAAATAGTTCCTTCACTTTTTAGCATTGTGTTAATAATTTCAAATTCTTTATAAGTAATCATATCCTTTTTCCCTTTCTTTGATTATTACCAATCAACCTTTTCTCCTTCTTCTTCTCTTTTCTTTTTTAACAATAATAAACCTTCAAATTTATCTATATCCTCTTTCAAAGTTATCTTGAAATTATATCCAGATGATTTTGAAAACCACAATCTTTTTCCTAGTGCTAAATAAACTGAAGTAGTATGTGGTTCAATCTCATCTAAAATACCTAATTTTTGAGCTTCATCATACGCTTCAATAAGCTCACCAAATTTAAATGTCCATGGATTACTGAATCCTTTAATAGTTTCTCTAATAAGATTTTGAGTAGTACTATACTCATCATCTTTAATACATGTACAAAGCGCGGAATCTTCAGAACTTATTGCGTTTCCATGTTCTTTAGCAATTCTGATACTATCATTAATGATGTCTGGTGTTGTAAATGGTGATACCCCAAAAGAAATAACCACTATATCATCTGGATCTAATTTTTCTCTGAGATTATATACACCATTCAGTGTGGATTCTTGGAATGTATCTCCACCAACAGTTATCCATTTTAGTTTAGTAATGCCATAGTCATCACAAATCTTTTTAACTTCATCAACCCAATCCTTATGGCAAACAACTTCAATGAAACTAATTTGATCGTCATTTTGGAAATTCTCCATTGTATAAGCGAGAATTGGTTTACCCATTACTTTTATAAACTGTTTAGGAATGTCTCCGCCAACTCTAACTCCTGTTCCACCTGCCAAAATAACAGCAACATTCATTCTTTAATTCCTTTCTTTTATAAATCTTTTATCTAAAGTTTAATAATAAACATGAATTATTATAATGATAATGTTCATATACGTCAATAAATAATCACATATTAAGTGATTAATTTATTGATAATCACTTATTAGTGATTTATAATATACACATTATATAAATTAGGAGTTAATATATGTCTATTGGAACAAATATAAAAAAGAGAAGATATGAGTTGAGAATGTCTCAACAAGATTTAGCTGATGCACTAGGATATAAAAGCAGAACTACTATAGCTAAAATTGAATCAGAAGAAAATGATATTACACAGAAAAAGCTAGTTAAATTTGCTAAAGCACTAGATACTACAGTTGAAGCGCTTATTACAGGTTCAACAAACATCAATAATTCTTCTTTATCACCTTTTAGTAATCAGAAAGTATCAGACAGTGATATAGAATATTCTGAGAATCGACCAAAGACTGTTGCAATTATACTTGCAGGAGGGAAATCAGTAAGAAATCATCAAAACATACCAAATCAATTTATCAATATATTAGGAAAACCAGTTATCGTATATTGTCTTGAAGCATATCAAGCTCATCCTGCTATAGATGATATATATATTGTTTGTCTAAATGG
>CACZTC010000090.1 GCA_902784015.1 uncultured Erysipelotrichaceae bacterium
ATCATTATTGTTTGTTTGATTAAAGATAGCATTCTCTAATCTAGTTAAACGCTTCAAAATATCCACATTACTAGCACCAGAACTAATTGCATCAGTTTCATCATTAACCTTAGCTTTACCTTCAACCTCAATTAGTTTTGCGCGCAAGGAGGCATTGATTCTTTCTAGATCTTCTATCTTAGTCTTTTGCTCATCCACAAGCTTTTCATAAGTTTGATAATCTTTAATAATAGAATCTAATAATAAATCCACTTGATCTGGATTATAGCCTTTAAAATCGATATCAAAAGCTTTATCTACAATAGCTTGAGGGCTTAAGTTTAGTTTATCTGACATATTAAAAACCTCCTTAAACTATTATGACAAATGGAAATCTTAAAATCAACAAATCTTCCTTATTTAAGCCAATAAATGTATAATTAGACATGGAAATCTAATATGGTTAATTATCCAAACGGGAAAAAAGGTATATATAAAACAGATAAAACCTCTGCTAGCAGAAGAGGTATGACCTTAGAAAAAGAGATTAATATGACTAATGCTTATTATCTTGATGAAGGTTTAGCTAATATCCATAAAAAGCCTACTCCAATTACGATAGTTAAAGTAGATTATCCTGCCCGTAGTGCTGCGAAAATAACAGAAGCTTATTTCCAAATTCCTAGCACAACGGACTATAACGGTATTTATCGTGGTAAATATATTGATTTTGAGGCTAAAGAAAGTGCTTCTAAAACATCCTTTCCTCTAGAATCTATCCATGATCACCAAATTAGTCATTTAAGGGATATTACTAAGCATGGTGGCATAGGCTTTCTCATCATAAGATTTACCCAGAAACAAGTGACTTATTATGTTAGGGCTACTGATTTATTTGATTTTTTAGAAAAAGAAAAAAGAAAATCAATTCCTCTTAGCTGGTTTGAGAAAAAAGGCTATGTTATCCCAGAATCATATGTAAAACCAGTAGATTATTTAAAGATAGTAGATCAATTATATATAGAAAGTGAAGATAAATGAGTAAGACAAGACAAAAAAAGAAATATAGAAAAAGATTCCATGGCTTCCGCTTTTTAACAACTCTATTAATATTAGCGGTTGGCTTTGAAATTATATTTGGAGCATTAGCTTTTGTGGGTTTAGGAACCTTCTTAAAAGATAAGCCAAATATGTATATCGATGATTTTATTTCTCAACAATCAACATTAATATTTGATGCTAATGGTACAGAAATAGCTGACATCGGTACTCAACTTAGAGAAAATATCACCTATGATCAAGTACCTGAATCTTTAATTGACGCTTTCTTATCAATTGAAGACTCTCGTTATTTCTCTCATAACGGTTTTGATATTCCTCGTTTTTCTAAAGCTATCATCGAAACAATCGTCAATGGTAATATGCAAGGTGGTTCTACCTTTACCATGCAACTAGTCAAACTGACTTATTTTGAAAATGATTCAGATGGTACTAGTAGAACAAAAGATATTGAATATAAGCTCCAACAAATCGCTTTAGCAATGGAACTTGAAAAACAAACAGATAAGAAATCTATCATTGAACTATATCTAAATAAGATGAACTTTGGTGGGGTTGGTAATATTCGTGGTATTGAAAAAGCATGTAATCAATATTTCGGCAAATCCGTTTCAGAATTAAATATATCTGAGAGTGCTTTATTAGCAGGTATCGTCAATGCCCCTTATTACTACAATCCATATACATATCTAGAACATGCAACTGAAAGAAGAAATGATGTTTTAGATTTAATGCATATGCATGGATATATAAATGACTATGAAAGAAATCTAGCTAAATCTATTAGAGTTGAGGATATTTTAGTTACACCAAAAACTGATGATAATAAAGGCTATACTAAATATCAAGCATATATTGATGAAGCTATAAAAGAAGCTGAAAAGATAACTGGGCTAGATCCTTTAAATGTATCTATGGAAATATATACTGCGATGAGGCCAGATATTCAAGAATTAATTGAGACGATCGAAAAAGAAGAATATCCTGGTATCTATTTCTGGGATGAGCATATGGAAATGGCTATCTTCTCAATGAATAACCAAAATGGAGAAATAGTTGGTATTGGTGGTGGCAGAAATTATATTAGAGGCGGAGCAATGTTATTAAACCACGCAACCGAACAATATAATCAACCTGGTTCATCTTGTAAGACATTTATGGATTATGCTTTAGCTTTTGAATATCTAGGTTGGGCTACTGACCATGTTATTACTGATAAACCAGTAGCTACTGGTAACTGGGTATATAAAAATGCGAGTGGCTTTTATGTTGGTGATGTCAAAGTTACTGATGCTTTAGCTATGTCCCTTAATACACCTGCCTTGCAAGCTTTAGAAGCAGTTATTGATGAAGTCGGCGTAGATAAAGTATATGAATATTTAGATAGTCTACATTTTGATATGTTTGATCGTTCTAATTTTGATATCGGTTATGCAATTGGCGCTAATAACTTTAGAGCCTCAGCTAAAGAAATGGCTGCAGCTAGCGCTATTATCGTCAATAATGGTAATTATATAGAACCTCATACTATTACAAAGATTGTTTACCGTAGTGCTAATAAAGAAGATTTCACTCCTACATATAAAGGTACTCAAGTCATTTCACCACAAGCTGCATATTTAACATCATTATTGATGAAGAATAATGTTGATGTAAGTACATCTATATTCAACTATATGGCCCCTCTTCAAAAAGCTTATCCAGTATATGGTAAAACTGGTACTACTGACTGGGGTAGCGATGGTTTACAATATGGTATTCCTCAAGGTGTGGCAAAAGATAGATGGATGATAGCTCAAACAACCCAATATACAACCGCTATATGGTTAGGTTATGAAAAAGCTTCAACTGAATATATTTCTTATATGACAGATTATGCTCAGTCCCTTGAAGTAGATGGCAAAATACATAGTGTTATGTTAGATGCCTTAAATAATGCTGAGCCGCCTGGCGCAACTGTGAGACCTGATGGTATAAGCGAAATAACTCATATTTTAGGTATCTTCCCTTATGTTAAACCAATCGCAGGTATGCCAAGTCAATATGTTACAACTGGTTTAATTAAAAGCGAATATGCAAGCTTAGGAGAGCCTCAAGGTAAAACTGCTTTAGATACTTTATCTTCATTTAGTGCTAAAACAACTGATAAAACAATTGAAATGCAGTGGTCATCTTATCCACATGCGGATCAATTAAAAGTCGCACCTAATACAAAAGATATTTCTTTAAGAGATGGTAATGGTACTGTCCTTGCTTCAGCTAGCGGAAAAAGATTATTTGACTATTCATGGGTATGGGGAGCAGTTAAATATAAAGCTAGAATTATGCAAAATGGTAAAACCATTAAAGAAATAGAAAGTGGCGAGAATACTGCATCAATATCTTTAAAAGAATTAGAAGCCGATACAGAAACACAAATATGTGGTTTCTATGGTTATGATAAATCTAAAGATGTCTCTAATGAAGTATGTACGACCGTGACTACTCCACGTAGAGCAGTAATAGCTCCTGATAAGAATGCAAGCATTAATGATGTACAAGATTGGGCTAATACAAATCGCTTAACTGTTAGTGTTTTATATCATGATGAAGATAGAAAACATCCAGCTGGTACTATCATAATTGTTCAAAATGATAAAGAAGTTAATGGTAAAGAAATAGATGTTAATGAAGTTGTCGAAATTCATATCTTCGAAGAGAAAAAAGATGATGATGACGACAATAATGATAACCAATTTGGAAATGATTAAAAGAGCCGGGTTACTATCCCGACTCTTTTATTACTTCAATAATTGTTTCAATAGCTAAGATAATATCATCTAATTTCATATATGGTGTCGCCTCATCCTTTATTTGCGTTTCTATATATGGCACATGGATGAAGCCACTTTTAATATAAGGATATTTTGTTTCACATAAATATCTAATACTATAGAAGATATGATTACACACAAAAGTACCTGCACTATTACTTATTTCCACTTTAATATTTTTATCATTTAATGCTTTTTCAATTTTTCTTAAAGGTAAATTAGAAAAATATGCATCAGGACCATCTTCAATTATTTTTTCATCTTTGGGTTGATTACCTCTATTATCTTGAATTCGATAATCATCACAATTAATAGCTACTCTTTCTAAACTAATAGCTTTTCTTCCTCCTGCTTGCCCAAAAGAAATAATATAATCTATATCTTTTTCTTTTTCTATAATATCTTTTATTCTTTCTACACTTTCATATCTCACAGTTGGCAATTCACATTTAATAATATCTATATCATTAAAATCTTTTATTCTTTTAATTGCTTCATAGCTTGGATTAATAATATCCTCACCAAAAGGATCAAAACCAGTCAATAATATCTTCATATATCTAAACCTTTCAAAAAAAAGAGTGTGAGGCAAAGCCACACACTTAAGTCACTGTCGGGCCATGTTTTGGGGGACATCCTCTCCAGTGACATTTATATTATATATCAATTACTTATAAAAGCAAACTAATTATGCTCAAAATACAAGTTATTTATAGTAAATTACAAGTTTTTGAAAATTTTCATTAAATTTTTTCTAAAGTTTTATTTTTCTCATGACAATTAGCTATAAATGGGCATTTATAGCACTCTGGTCTTTGCGCATGACATAAA
>CACZTC010000091.1 GCA_902784015.1 uncultured Erysipelotrichaceae bacterium
ACCATGTTTAGGAATATATTTATTTGCGGTTGTAGCTTTACTAACTGCTTTATTTCTTGATTTTAAAGATAGACAAGTAATGATTGATAATAAAGGTGGTAAGCCAAAAGTAGTAGCAGCGGCCATAGCTTTTTTAGCTTTTTCTTGTTCCTCTTTATTACCACTATTAACATCTATGGGATCACCCACTTCATAATGGTCTAAATAATCATCACATTTATTTATAAAAGAAGTAAATGCGCGATTAAATTCTCTTTGTTTAAGAGGCCCTAAAACATAATCATCTAATTTTCTTTTACCATAATCTGTAAAAGCTGCATTAGCCTTGTCCCCGTGGGCAACATATTGATAAGCGCTATAGCCAGGCCTTTCATCCATCGCTAAAATTAGAAGTATCATATTACCTTCTGTTGAGTCACCTAAGCCTTCTTCATAATAAACAGTTTCCGCATATGAAGCTAAATCATCAGAGTGCTCACTATTAAAGACTCTAATATAGATACCAACATCATGTTCAAGAGAATATTGTTTAGCTAAATCATTTAATTCATTAACTTCTTCATTAGTTAATAAACCATAATCATCTCTAACATAAGTACTATTATCAGCTAAGGCTATTAATGGTAAAAATAATAAAGAGAATAAGAAAGTAATAATTAATAATTTTATAATCTTCTTCATCTTCTATCACCATCCTAATAAAAATCCAAATACTAGCCATAGAATAGCTATTCCTATTAAAGCCATAGATATTAGAGTTAACCAGAATTTTTTATAATCAACTGGTAAGTCACCAATGAATTTACCTGTTTGACCATTCATCGCAAAAACATAATATTCATCATTCCATTTGGTTGTTAAATACCAAATAGGTAAGAATGCATAATGAACACGATCAGGAATAATATCTAAGCGTGTTTTTTCTTTAGAATATGAATCATAGCCATTAACTGTATTATCAATTGCTGCAATAGCACTATTACGCATTCTTGTTTCAACTCTATCTTTATTTTCAACGACACTAACATCATATTTATCTGCTAGATAGCCAGGTAAATAACTTATCTCAAAAGGTACCATATCTTTATAATCATATGGTTCAATACTATCCATTAAAGCATCATCCATCTTACTTGAAGCATCAGCTGGTACCATCTCAAAAGTAACATTACCACCTCTAAGCACCTCATAATAATCTGTTTTTGTAACTTGATAATCGCCGCTAATATGTGAATGAGATTTAGTAGCTAAATAAGAAATATCCGCTCTAGCATCCCCGTCATATAGCCAGAAAGGAACATAGATACCTTTGATTTCCTCAATATGATTATTATGTGTAAAAGCAGATGGCAAAAAAGGTTTGCCTCGATAATAATTAGATAGCTTTTTAATAGCTTCATCCTTTTTTAATTTAAAAGGAATTATATAATCAGGCTTTAAGGCTCCTTCTAATTGTGAAGGAACAATAGTTGTATTATTGCAGTAAGGGCAAGCGCTAGCGACAGTAGTCTCTTCATAAATTAATTGCGCTGAGCAGCTTGGACAACTATAAGCTCTTAAATGTAATTTTTCTTCATCTGTAAATTGTAAAGTATCGCTAGGGCTATAATCTTCGCTAGCTATAACAGCTTCAGCATTAGCTTCGGCATATAAATCTTCTATTTCAGCTACACTAAAAGAACTGCCACAATTATCACATTTTAATTTTTGCGTATCAGCATCAAAGTGAATAGGGGCACCACAATGAGGACATTTATAATTTGTAACTTGACTAGGCATAAATCCTCTTTCTAAGTGAAGAGGGCATATAGCCCTCTATCTCATATTTATTCTTTAGGCGTACCACAATTAGTGCAGAATCTATCATTATTTTCTTTTCCACACTTCTTACATATCCATTTATTCTCATTTACTCTAGGAGTACCGCATGAACTACAGAAATTATCATCATTTTCTATTCCACATTTTGGACATATCCATTTTTCGCTAGCTACTGTAGCATTAGCGCCTTGAGCATATAAATTATTAACATCAACATTACTCGCATTTTGAATGGCATTTATACCCATAATGCCCAGAGCTGCCCCACCTTCATTTTTAGCAGCATCTCTCATCGCCTCAGCTGTAGCAGCTGCCATATTAGCAGCAGCTAAAGTAGGATCTTTATAAGCTGTAGCAGCTTGCATCTGTTTGATGCGAGCTTCATCTTCTTCAGTTGCAGTAATCGAAGATACACCAATTGAACTAATTTCAATACCACGCGTTTCTCTCCATTTTGGTGATAATTCTTCATTTAGTATTTTAGCTAATTCATTAGTATGAGCTGGTATTTCTGAATAACGTATACCACCTAATTTTGCGAAAGCTGGTTGTAAAGCTGTTAATAATTCCGTTCTTAATTGATCATCTAAATCATCAGTAGTATATTTGTCTTTTACATTAGCACAAACATTTGTATAGAAAAGAACAGGGTCAACTACTTTTAAGCTATATTCACCAAAACATTTTAAAGAAACATCAAAATCTATACCCGCATTAGGATCTACTACTCTAAATGGGATAGGATTAGCTGTACCATATTTATTGCCTAATAATTCTTTTGTGTTGAAATAATATACTCTTTGATTTTGTGAAGGTGAACCGCCAAATTGGAATCTTTTTCCAATAGTCGCAAAGACATTTTTAACAGCATCATCTAAGCTACCAGTAAATACAGATGGTTCAGTATTTGAATCATATCTATAAACACCAGGTTCGCAGCAAATATCAACAACTTGTCCTTGTTCAACTATTAGCATGCATTGGCCATCAGCCACAGCTATCATTGAACCATCAGTAATGACATCATCACTACCAAAATTGCCGATGCCACCATTTCTTTTTAAACCTCTAACACAAATTGTGTCACTTGGAATAGCATCACAATAAAAATATTCCTTCCATTGATCCGCTAGGGTAGAACTAATCGCATTAGTTGCAGATAAAATAAGTCCCATAATTATTATCTCCTTCCATATTACTTATTAATATAATATCTATATAAATAATAGCATTATTAAATAATTAATATAGTGATTATTTATTGGTCATTATCAAGTTATTTTAGAGATATATTAAGTATAAATAAATATATGAATTATAGAGGGTATTTTAACGTTTCGGAAAACTAAATGATATATGATAAAATTGATATCCTAGGGGATAAGCGATATATGATGGAGACTTACTTAGTCATCTATGGAGCGGTAGATTTATTTTGCATCTTATGTTCTTTAATTATCTTAAGTAAGTTCACTACTAATGTAGGTAGTGATCTTGAAATTAGATATTTCCGTAAGATGATATTTAGCTATATAGGCTTTGTGGTGACTGAGTTTATATGGGTATTAGGTAAATCAGGTGCTTTACCACCGTCTAATACTACTTATGATTTAATTAAAATATTAGGTACTATCTGTATACCTATTACCGTTTTCTTTTGGTTCTGTTTTGCGGAAATCAAATTTAAAAGTAAATTTATTACTAAACCTATCCATCTCATCTTAGCTTTTTTACCAGTTGCTTTACTGGCAATAGTATATTTAACATCATTTAAGACTGGTATTATCTATAAATATTTAGGAGATGCCGTTATAAGAGGGCCAGGCTTTAATCTATCTGGCTTAGTTAATAATATATATGGCATTACCATTATTATTCATGCCATTATTCTATATATCAAAACAGATAATAAAGCATTAAAAGAAACATATATCATTCAAATAATCTTTATTATTGTATGTACATTAGGTGGCGTTGTTGATGGCATCTTTATTGAAACACCAGTTATGCCATTAGTAATGTGCCTGGCCTTTATCTATCTATTTATCAATCTACAAGAACCACAAATATTTAGTGATGCTTTGACGGGTCTCAATAATAGACGTAGTGCTGATGCATATATGAGTAAATCATTAGAAATGGCTAATGAAGATAATCCATTATATTTATTTATGTTAGATATTAATGGTTTTAAATCTATAAATGATACATATGGACATTTAGAAGGTGATAATGCTTTATGTCTAGTAGCTGATACTATTCAAGATATATCAGATAAATATCGAGGCTTTTGCGCAAGATGGGGTGGTGATGAATTTGTGATTATCGCTTCTAATAAAGAAGATGATTTCCCATCTACATTAAGTAATGAATTAAATAATACATTAAAAGAAAGAGCTAAAGAAAATAACTTAGCTTATGATCTATCTCTAGCTATTGGTCATTCTAAAGCCATAAATAAAGAAGATAAATTATTAGATATTATTAATAAAGCTGATATAGCTCTATATGAAAACAAATAATCTCGCAATATAGCGAGATTTTTTCTAAATATATATATATATATATATAACTTGAAAATGACTTGTTTTATGCGGCTTTTCCTTTGTCTTTATACACTTTTATCAACCGGTTAACCTGTCTTTCTGTAATATTTAATTTAAGAGCTACTTTCTTTTTACTACCACCATGATCTACATACTCTTTGATGGTCTCATATTTAAAGTGTTCATTCATTCTTAGTGTTACCTTTTTCACTTGTTTCATCACCTCACTCATCTACGTGAGGTTTACTATATCTTATTTTGGGACATTTTCCAGGAATAACTATTGAGACATTATCATGGAATAACCACAATAATGAATATATAAGAATGGTTAGGCCTTGAATCTAGTTAAAAAATTAATATAATCACTAATATTTATGAGAAAAAGTGGGAATTTCAGCTAAAAATAGCCATTTTAACCTGAAAAAAGCTAAAAATAACGTTCATAACTGTGGTAATTCACTACATAATTTGATAGAATAACTGTGTATATATCGGGGGATTTTTTTACGTGTACCCATATATTGTAGGAGGAGCAGTATGCTCTTTTGGTTGTGTGTTAAAAGTAGGAGGAAACTAATGAAAGGAATATCTAAAAAAGATAGCTTACTTAAAAAAGCGTTAGGTCGTGTCTTAATCTCTATTCTTGTATCTTTATTGGCAATTACCAGTTTGCCGTTAAGACAAGTAGTAGAAGCTGCAGGCACAACTAGAACTGCTAGCTCTTGGAAAGAACTAAGAGAAGCAATTAGCGCTTCACAAAGCGGGGATGTCATTGAGATCACAAAAGATATTGTGGCAAACTCTAGTGATGTTAGTGGTGGTACTATTAACATTTCTGGGCCTAAGACTGTCACAATCAAAGCTAAAGATGGTCAAGATGTGACAATCTATCGTCAAGAAGGCGATGCAAACTTC
>CACZTC010000092.1 GCA_902784015.1 uncultured Erysipelotrichaceae bacterium
TTACTTTAATAATTAGGCCTAAAAGTACTTGCAAAAAGATAAAATGTGGCATATATTAGTTATTGCATAGAAATAGTTGGATTTCCAACTAATTCCTATATACAAGAATATTTTTGATAAAAGAGGTGGCTTATGAATGTAATTAAGAGAAGTGGTGAAGAAGTTGTTTTTGATTCTAGTAAAATCGAAAATGCGGTAAGAAAGGCAAATGCGGCAACAGATCCTAGTAATCGTGTTGAAGATGATTTCATCTTAGAGATTACTAATCGTGTAGTAGAAAAATGTAATTCTTTAAATCGTGCTGTATCAGTTGAAGAGATTCAAGATATGGTCGAAAACGAATTGATGAGTTCGCAAATATTCCAAGTAGCTCGTAACTATATTACTTATCGTTATGAAAGAGCTCTTGTGCGTAAAGCTAATACTACTGATAAACAGATTCTTTCTTTAATCGGAAGATCTAATGAAGAAGCTAAGCAAGAAAATTCAAATAAGAACCCAACTGTTAATAGTACACAACGTGACTATATGGCAGGTGAAGTATCTAAAGATATCACAAGACGTTTCTTATTACCTGCAGATATTTATGAAGCACATGATAAAGGTATTATTCACTTCCATGATTCAGATTATTTTGCACAACCTATGTATAACTGTTGCTTAGTTAACTTAGAAGATATGTTACAAAATGGGACAGTTATTTCTGAAACAATGATTGAAAAGCCACATAGTTTTGCGACAGCTTGTAATATTGCCACACAAATTATTGCCCAAGTAGCTAGTAACCAATATGGTGGACAAACGGTAACTCTATCTCATTTAGCACCATTTGTAGATATAAGCCGTCAAAAATATAGAAAACAAGTTGCTGAAGAATTTGAAAGTACTGGTATAGAAACTGATGCAGAAAAAATTAATGCTGTAGCAGAAAAAAGATTACGTGAAGAAATTAAGCGTGGTATTCAAACAATCCAATATCAAATCATCACTCTTATGACAACTAATGGCCAAGCACCTTTTGTAACTATCTATATGTATTTAGATGAAGTGGATGAAGGTCAAATAAGAGATGATTTAGCATTATGCATTGAAGAAATGCTCAAGCAAAGAATGCAAGGTGTAAAAAATGAAAAAGGCGTATGGATTACACCAGCTTTCCCAAAACTTATTTATGTATTAGATGAAGACAATGTTGAAGAAGGCAGTAAATATTATGATCTAACAAAATTAGCTGCTGAATGTACAGCTAAACGTATGGTTCCTGACTATATCTCAGCTAAATTAATGAGAGAATTAAAAGGGGATGTTTATGGATGCATGGGTTGTCGCTCATTCTTAACTCCTGATCGTTTCACTGATACTGGAACATTTGGTAACCCTGCGCACGCACTCAACTATAAAGAAGGTCAACATAAATATTATGGTCGCTTCAATCAAGGTGTTGTTACTTTAAACCTAGTTGATATTGCATGTTCAAGCGAAGGCGATATGGATAAATTCTGGGAAATCATGAATGAAAGATTAGATCTATGTCATAGAGCTCTTCAAATTAGACATAATCGTTTAAAAGGTACACCAAGTGATGTGGCACCAATCCTCTGGCAAAATGGTGCTATCGCTAGACTTGAAAAAGGCGAAGTAATAGATCCATTACTATATAATGGCTATTCAACAATTTCTTTAGGTTATGCAGGCTTAGCTGAATGCGTATATCGTATGTTAGGAGAAAGCCACACAAGCGAAGAAGGAAGAAAATTCGGCTTAGAAGTAATGCAAGCGATGAACGATGCATGCTTAAAGTGGAAGAAAGAAGAAAACATAGACTATTCTGTTTATGGAACACCAATTGAATCTACTACATATAAGTTTGCGAAATGCTTACAAGAAAGATTTGGAGTAATCCCACATGTAACAGATAAGAACTATATCACTAACTCTTATCATGTACATGTAACAGAAGAAATAGATGCTTTTGATAAATTATCTAAAGAATCTAAATTCCAACAATTATCGCCAGGTGGAGCAATATCTTATGTTGAAGTTCCTAATATGCAAAATAATATTCCTGCTGTATTAGAATTAATGAAACATATCTATAACACAATTCTATATGCAGAATTAAATACTAAGAGTGATTATTGCCAGGTATGTGGCTATGATGGTGAAATTGAAATCAAAGAAGATGATAATAAAAAACTAATATGGCAATGTCCAAATTGCGGTAATACTGATCAAAACAAAATGAATGTAGCACGTCGTACTTGTGGTTATATTGGTACTCAATATTGGAACCAAGGCAGAACACAAGAAATCAAAGAAAGAGTATTACATCTATAATCTTAGTGCTATAAGCAGAGATTACTATAGTTAAATGAATAAGACCTGCTAAGCAGGTCTTATTATTTAGGGAGAAGGGACAATATGTATTACGGAAATATAAAAAAACATGATATCGCTAATGGTGAAGGAGTTAGAGTAACTTTATTTGTATCTGGTTGTCGTGTTAAATGTGAAGGCTGCTTTCAAGCACAAACACAAGACTTCAATTATGGTCAAGAATATACAAAAGAAACAGAAGAAGAAATTATTGAAGCTCTTAAAGATGAACATACTAAAGGTTTAACCTTACTTGGGGGAGAACCATTTGAACCAGAGAATCAAGAAGTATTAATACATTTATTAAGAAGAGTAAAAAAAGAATTGCCCGATAAGAATATATGGAGTTGGACTGGTTATATATATGATAAAGATCTAATTCCTGGAGGTAGGAAATATACAGAATATACTGATGAGATGATATCTTATCTTGATATTCTAGTTGATGGCCCTTTTGTGCTCGCTAAAAGAAATCTAGCTTTATCATTTAGAGGCTCAGAAAATCAAAGAGTGATCAATATGAAAGAGACACTTAAAAAAGGAGAAGTAGTCATTTATATTGAAAAATAATAAACAAAATATTACTATCCAAACTTATATATGGCATTAGTAATATTTTTTATGTTAATATTCAATAAGATAGTTTTGAGGGGAATAAAATGTCTGATATAAATGAGAAAGCTTTTGATGAAATCATTTTAGACCAAGAGTTGGATTTAAATAATTCAGCAGTATATTTTGCATTAGCTAAATGTTATAAAGAAGGAAAAGGCGTTGAAGAAAATTTAGCTCTTTCTGATTTTTTTGAAAGAGTGGGAGAAACTTTAAATAATAAAGCCACGAATAGTTTTTTGGCATCCACAAAAGAAGCAGATGCTTTGGATATAGATAATTCTGAAATGGTAGAAGAAGAGGAATTGACTATCCCTCCAATCATCAATAATCCTTTTAATGAAGAAGAGAATATTAATATTAGTTTTTATCAAGATGCACATGAAAATACAAAGAATAAAATAATCGAAGAAGCTACTTTACAATATCAAGAAGAATTAAAGAAAGATGATGATATTAATATTGAGGAAGATGAAGATATATCATTAACAGATGAAAAAGATATTAGATTTGAAGAAATAGAAGAAGTAAAAGAAAAAGAAGATACTTTTGAAGAAGTAGAAGAAATTGAAAATGAGGATATTCCTATTTTTGAAGAAGAAAACGAAGAAGATATTTTGGCTATTCCTGAAGAGAGTATTGTTGAAGATATTGATATTAAATCAATTGATAGTAAAGAAGTAATAGATGCTAAAAAACAATATGAGGAAGCTTTAAGCCTAATTGATGATGATAAATATAATGATGCTTTAGTTATCTTAAAGAATATAGTAAAAGATGATAAATGTAATGAAGAAATCAAAGCTCGAACATTATTCATTTTAGCTTTAGCTTATCCAGATGCTAATTATCCAAAAGAAGCTGTAGATATAGCTTGGAAGAATTCTGAAGAAGAATATTCTCGTAGTTTCTTAGAATATTATTATGCTAATGAATGTGATGAAGAAGCTAAAAAAGCATTATCTCATGAACAATTAAAATATTTGAATATGGTAGAAGATAGTGAAGTTGAAGAGGAACCTTCTTTAGAAGTACCTGAACTGTTTGAAAAAAGAGAAGTTGAAGTCGATGATGAATTACCATCTTTTGAAATAGATGAAGAAGAGAATAAAGAAACAGAATTTGAAGATGAAGAATTAAATGAGAATATTAAAAAAATAGAAGAAGCAGTAAATGAAGATACTGGCTCAACTTCAATTCTTCATGAGACAGCTAAATTAGAAAAATTAATTCTTGATGATGAAGAATTAGATCTTGAAGAATTGGAAAGCTTAAGAAAATTTGTAGAATAAAAGGTAATTATTGAAATTACCTTTTTTATAGCGACTCACGATATTTTTTAACAACAGCCATGAATTCTTTGACTCTATCTTCGTCAACTGGATTTTCAAATATTCCATCTATTTTGAAAGTAGTAGCTGCTACAGCCCCATCACTTACTTCTAATTGATGCACAATATTATCTTTATTAGTACCTGTATTACATAAGATAGGTGTTTTCTTAACCACTTTTTTAACTTGGCTTAAAACCTGCGTATCAGTCTCGCTTCCAGCTGTTAAACCAGATACACATATTGCATCAGGTCGACAATTAAATTCAGTTGTTTTAGCTATCTCAGCGATATTTCTGTCAGCTAAATATTTGGCAGCTTCTGGAACTATGTTATATAACATCTTAATATCATCTCCGCCAATTCTATGTCTATGCCTAGCGGTTTTGCCTGGATCAGTATTCCAAATCCCAAAGTCAGATGCATAAACACCAGATATTATTTCTCTAATGAACTTTCCATTAACTGCTTTAGCAAGATCTAATGAAGCTATAGGATCCCATAAACAATTAATGCCATAAGGTATACTAATTTCATTTTTGATTTGTCCAATAATAAAAGCCATAGCGGCTAAAGTTATAGGTTCTACTTTAGTAAGATAAGGTAAAGAAAATTCATTGGAAAACATTATTCCATCAACTCCTCCATTTTCTAAAGCGATAATATCTTTTCTGGCAGCTTCAACTACTTTTTCTATGCCACCTTCTTCATCATAATAAGGATCGCCAGGAAGAGGTAATAAATGACACATCGCAATAATAGGCTTTTTTACTTTAAATAAATCTTCCATCCAATTATTATTATCTTCATAAAAATCTAATGACATAATATTCGTACCCTCCTATATATATACAATTAAATGATAATTTTAATAAATAATATTCTCAATGATTATTATTTAAATAATCATAAATCATATGAATCATTCATATATTTAATATATTGATTAATTATATTATTTTTATGATTATTAAATGAATGATATTATAAAAAAGGTAATAAATGGTGATTATTATATGAAGGTAAGTAAAAATATAGTCGATAAAAGAAGAGAAGAAGTCATGAAAGCTATTCAAGAGAATAATTTTATGACTGTTGAAGATTTAGCTAAGAAGTTTAATGTCTCTGAAGTAACAATAAGAAGAGATTTACAATATTGGGAAGATAAAGGGGCAATTGATAGAAAATATGGTGGAGCATCTTTATTACAAGCTTTTATTGATGAAGATGAAGCAGAATATGAAAGATTTAGATATATGAAAAGTATAGCTAAAAGAGCTGCTTCTTTTGTGGAAGAAGGAGATGTTTTATTTATCAATTCTAGTATGACTGCTTTAATGACAATGAATTATATCAAAGATAAACATGTAACTATTGTTACTAATAATGCACGAGCAATAAATTATGATCCTGATGCGAAGATAACAGTTTTATTGACTGGCGGTGAAGTAAGATATCCTAAAAAATCAATAACTGGTGGTATAGCTTTACAAACATTAAATGGAATTATTGCGGATAAATGCATCATTGGCTGTAGTGGCTTAACTAAAGATGGCGTTAGTACTGGTTACCATAAAGAAACAATGGTTAATAAATTAATGATTCAAAGAACTAAAGGCGCAAAATTATTACTATGCGATCATACTAAAGTTGGTTTAACATTTTCTTTTGAATATTCTAATTATGATGATATAGATTGTCTTATAACTGATATAAAAACAGATAAAGAAATCCTCGAATATATTGAGGATAAACATAAAATAGAAATAATAACAGTAGAACCAATAAAATAATATTGCTACATATAGCTTCTTATAAATTTAGATATCTCATTTAGATTAGGATGATAATTATCTTCATGCCAACATTCACTAACTAAATAACCTTGATAATTCTTTTCTTTTAATAGCTTAAAAATATTATTAAAATCAACTTCGCCACTTCCATAAGGAATATTATGTTCATTATTCTTAATTGCATCTTTTATATGCAAAGCCACCATATAATCTAAGCCATCTTGTAAATCTTCAATAGGATCAAAGCCATTATATATAA
>CACZTC010000093.1 GCA_902784015.1 uncultured Erysipelotrichaceae bacterium
GGAGGTAATAGTTATGATTCAAAATGAAAGTAGATTGAATGTAGCTGATAATACTGGCGCTAAAGAAGTGCTAGTTATTAGATGCTTAGGTGGCTCAAGAAGAAGAAGCGCAAACATTGGTGATATCGTTGTTTGTACTGTTAAGAAAGCTGCCCCTAATGGTTCTGTAAAAGAAGGTCAAGTTGTAAAATGCGTAATCGCTAGAAGCGTATATGGCATAAGACGTGAAAATGGTTCATATATTAAATTTGATGATAATGCAGCAGTTATCTTAAAAGAAGATATGACACCAGTTGGTACACGTATCTTTGGACCAGTCGCTAGAGAACTTCGTGATAAGGGCTTTATGAAAATCGTTAGTTTGGCCCCAGAGGTTTTATAAGGAGGTGGCTTATGAGAATTAAAACAGGAGATACAGTTAAGGTTATTAGTGGCCACTATAAGGGTACAGTTGGTGAAGTAAAGGCTGTTAACCCTAAAACAAATAAGATTATTGTGGATGGCGTCAATATGATTAAAAAAGCATTGAAACCATCACAAGAAAACCCAGAAGGTGGCATCATCGAAAGAGAAGCTGGCATTGATGCAAGTAATGTTATGTTATATGACAAGAAAGCAAAACAAGCTAGTAGAGTTGGTATCAAGATCGATGATAAAGGAAATAAGACTCGTTACTATCAGAAGAGTGGAACAGAGATTAAGGAGGGCAAGAAATAATGAATCGTTTATTAGAGAGATATAACGAAACAGTTAAGCCTAACTTAATTCAAAAGTTCAATTACACAAGCACGATGGAAGCGCCAAAGGTTGTGAAAATTGTACTCAATATGGGTGTTGGTGATGCAATTGCGAATCCAAAAGCTTTGGAAGAAGCGGTTGAAGAATTAACACAGATCGCTGGTCAAAAACCAGTTATCACAAAAGCTAAAAAGAGTATTGCGAACTTCAAATTACGTGAAGGTATGGCAATTGGCTGTAAGGTTACTTTACGTGGCGAAAAGATGTATGACTTCTTAGATAAGTTAATCAATGTATCTTTACCACGTGTAAGAGACTTCCGTGGTGTAAGTCCAACAGCATTTGATGGAAGAGGTAATTACACATTAGGTGTTAGAGAACAATTAATCTTCCCAGAAATCAATTTCGATAGAGTAAATAAGATTCGTGGTTTAGATGTTGTAATCGTAACAACAGCTAAAAGTAATCAAGAAGCTTATGCTTTACTTGAAGAATTAGGTATGCCATTTGCGAAGGCACAATAAAGGAGGAGAATATTATGGCAAAGATGAGTCAAAAAGTTAGACAAGCACGTCCTGCTAAATTCTCTACTCGTGCTTATACGCGTTGTGAGAGATGTGGCAGACCACATTCTGTATTAAGAAAATATAAAGTATGCCGTATTTGTTTCAGAGAATTGGCTTATAAAGGTCAAATCCCTGGCGTGAAGAAGGCTAGCTGGTAAGGAGGGCAAAGAAAAATGAATATGACAGATCCTATTGCTGATATGCTTACCAGAATACGTAATGGATATCAAGCTAAAAAAGAGACAGTGGACGTAGCTCCTTGTTCAAAAGTTAAAGTTGAGATCGCAAAAATATTAAAGAGTGAAGGTTATATTGATTCTTATAAAGTTGAAGGTGAAGGCATTGAAAAGAAGATTGTCGTTACTCTCAAATATGATGCCAATGATGACAAAGTTATTCAAGGTATCAAGAGAATCTCTAAACCAGGTTTAAGAGTTTATGCTAAAGGCAATCAAGTGCCTAAGGTATTAAATGGTCTAGGTATCGCTATCATTTCTACATCTGAAGGAATGATGACAGATAGAGAAGCTAGACAAAAGCACGTGGGTGGCGAAGTTGTCGCTTACGTTTGGTAAGAAAGGAAAGGAATTATTATGTCACGTATCGGTAATAAGACGATTACCATTCCATCTGCGGTAGAGATAAATGTGGCTGATGGCAATGAGGTGACTGTGAAAGGTCCTAAGGGAACACTATCTAGAAAGTTCTCTGAACTAATGGATATTGAAATAGAAGACGGTGTTCTCACAGTCAAACGTCAAAATGAACAAAAGCACACAAAACAATTGCACGGCACAACACGAGCATTATTAAACGCTATGGTTGTAGGCGTTGACCAAGGCTTCACAAAAGTATTAAAGATTGTAGGTATTGGTTATCGTGCTGCCCTTGCAGGTAATAAACTAACATTAAATGTAGGTTATTCACATCCAATCGAATTCACTGTACCAGAAGGTGTTAGTGTTGAGGTGCCAGATCCAAACACAATTAATGTCAGTGGTATTGATAAACAAAAAGTTGGTCAATTTGCAGCTGTAGTAAGAGCTAGTAAAAAACCTGAACCTTATGGCGGTAAAGGTGTTCGTTATGAAAATGAACATGTACGTCGTAAGGAAGGTAAGACAGCAGCTAAGAAATAAGGGAAAGGAGTAAGTAGATGATAAAAGGTACAAAGAAAAATGATGAACGTATTCGTCGTCATAAACGTGTTCGTAAAGTTGTCAACGGTACTCCTGAGTGCCCTAGACTAAATGTATTCCGTTCTAACAGTAACATCTATGCGCAAGTAATTGATGATACAACAGGTAATACATTATGCGCTGCTAGTTCAAGAGAGTTAAAACTTGAAAATGGTGGCAATATTGAAGCTGCTAAAAAAGTTGGTGAATTAGTTGCGAATAAATGCAAAGAGAAAAATATTGAAAGTGTAAAATTCGATCGTGGTGGGTATATCTATCACGGTAGAGTAAAAGCATTAGCTGAAGCTGCTAGAGAAGCAGGCTTAAAATTCTAGGAAGGAGATTATGAAATGAGTGAACGTAAACAATTCAAAAAACGTGAAGTACAAGAAAAAGAGTTCGAAGATGTTGTAGTCTCCATCAACCGTGTTAGTAAAACAGTTAAAGGTGGTCGTAGAATGCGCTTCTCTGCATTAGTGGTTGTCGGCGATAAAAAAGGTAGAGTTGGCTTCGGGTTAGGTAAAGCAGCTGAAGTACCTGATGCAATAAAAAAGGCAACTGAGGCAGCAAATAAAAATGTCTTTAGAGTTAACTTAGTTGAAGACAACAGAACTGTTCCACATTCAGCTAAAGGCAGACATGGCGCAAGCCAAGTATTCTTAGCTCCAGCTGCACCAGGTACTGGTGTTATCGCTGGTGGTGCTGTGCGTTCTATTTTAGAATTAGCAGGCGTTAGTGATGTGTTATCTAAAGTTATTGGTAGTAGAACAGCAGTTAATGTTGTATATGCAACTCTAGATGCTTTAAAAGGAATGCGTACTGTTGATGATGTAGCTAAAATTCGCGATAAGAAAGTCGCTGAAGTTCGATAAGGAGGTCTAAAGTGTATGAAATTAAATGAATTGAAATATACAGAAGGCGCTCGTAAAACATCAAAGCGCGTAGGTCGCGGACAAGGTTCTGGCATGGGTAAAACAAGTAGCCGTGGTCAGAAAGGTCAAAACTCTAGAAGCGGTGGTGGTGTCGCTATTGGATTCGAGGGTGGCCAAACACCATTCTTCAAAAGAATGCCTAAGCGTGGCTTTACAAATTTCAATCGTAAAGAATACGCTGTTGTAAATGTTAAAGATTTAAACAGCTTTGAGGATGGAGCTGAAGTAGATTATGCAGCTTTAAGACAAGCTGGCTTAGTTAAGAAACAGTTAGATGGTGTAAAAGTATTAGGTAATGGTACTTTAGAAAAGAAATTAACTGTTAAAGCTAAAAAGTTCTCAAAGGCAGCTCAAAAAGCTATCGAAGATGCCGGTGGGAAAGCAGAGGTGCTCTAAGTGTTGAGAACCTTCGCTAGCTTATTCAAGAATAAAGAAACGAGAAATCGCATTTTCTTCACTCTAGCGATGTTATTGATTTACCGCATCGGTTCTGCGATTCCTGTTCCAGGAGTTGATTCTGCAGCTTTAGCTTCACAGATATCAGATAACTCTATTCTTAGCATGATGAATCTCTTAGGTGGTGGTGCTTTAGAGAAATTATCAGTATTTGCGATGGGTGTAGGTCCTTATATTACTAGTAGTATTATTATTCAATTACTAAGTATGGATGTTATTCCTGCCCTCAGCGAAATGGCTAAGTCTGGACAAACAGGAAGAATGAAGATGGATAAGGTTACTCGTTATCTAGCTGTTGTCTTATCATTTATTCAAGCTTATGGTTTGGTATATGGCTTCGATAGACAATATGCAATTCTTGAAAATAATAATTTCTCAGGATACATCTTCACGGCGACAGTATTGACAGCTGGAACTATGTTCCTAATTTGGATAGGCGATAGGATATCCCAAAGAGGAATCGGTAATGGATTATCAATCCTTATCTTCTCTGGTATTGTATCGAATATGCCGGCACAATTTGTACAAGCATGGAATATCTTAGCAGGAGGAACAACACAATCTGAAGCCTTCAATGGTGTATTACAGTTTGCCTTATTCTGCCTCATGTACTTATTCATTATTATCTTCGTCATAATAATGGAAACTGCAGTCAGAAAAATTCCTATCCAATATACAAACAGTTCTAATATGAGAGGTGGAGGAGATATTAACTTCTTGCCATTCAAGATAAATAGTGCAAGTGTTATCCCAGTTATCTTTGCCCAAGCAATCATGACTGCCCCACAAATCATTATTAGTTTCTTCAATACTGATTTATACAACAAATTAAGTAACTTCCTATCTCTAAATAGACCTATTGGTTTATGTATCTATGCTATCCTTACAGTATTATTCACATTCTTCTATACTGATTTACAAGTAGATCCTGAAAGGGTTGCTGAAAATCTAAATAAATCAGGAGCTTATATTCCTGGTATTAGACCAGGTTCTGAAACAAGAACCTACTTGAAGAAAGTATTAAAGAGAATAACAGTTCTAGGTGCTACTGCACTTGTAATAGTTGCAATCTTACCTTATATTCTACCGATGTTTACATCATTACCAACATCAATCGCAATTGGTGGTACTGGTATTATCATCGTAGTTGGTGTGGCTATGGAAACATATTCACAACTTAAAGGTCAATTAGCACAAAAGAACTATCAAGGATTCTTACGATAGGATTAAGGAGAAAAAAATGAATATTCTAATCATGGGACCTGCAGGTGCAGGCAAGGGTACAATGTCAGATCTCATCTTAAAAGAGTATGAGATTCCTCACATTTCTACTGGTGATATGCTAAGAGAAAATGTGAAACAAGGAACTGATTTAGGAAACGAAGCAAAGTCTTACATGGAAGCTGGAAAACTAGTGCCAGATGATGTAATTAATGCGATGGTTGAAGAAAGATTACAACAACCAGATTGCCAAAAGGGTTATTTACTTGATGGTTTTCCAAGAACATTAGTTCAAGCAGAAGCATTCAATAAGATTGCTGAAAAGATTGGTAAACCAGTGGAAAGTGTAATCGCCTTAGAGGTTGACTTCGAAGTATTAAAAGACAGAATCACAGGTCGTAGAATTTGTTCAGATTGTGGAGCTATCTTCCATATTCGCAATCACGCTCCAAAGGTTGAAGGTGTCTGTGATGAATGTGGAGGAACATTAACACAAAGAAAAGACGATACTGTTGAACAACTAACTGTCCGCATGGAAGAATATGAAAATAACACAAAACCTGTTATTGATTTCTTTGAGAAGCTTGGTGTTGTAAAACACATTAATGCTTCAAGAGATAAAAAAGAAGTGTTTGCTGAAATAAAGGAAACACTATCTGCATTCGAATAAAAAGATTCAGAAGAAGGATAGTACCTTCTATCCTTCTTCTAAATCTATAAGAAAGAGAGAGTGAATGGGTAAACAAGACGTTATAGAAATAGAAGGCTTAATTGAAGAAACATTACCAAATGCTAATTTCTTGGTGAAGCTCGATAACGGTA
>CACZTC010000094.1 GCA_902784015.1 uncultured Erysipelotrichaceae bacterium
GCTGCAGGTATGAATCCTCAAGAAACAGAAGAATTAATGGAAACAATCCGTTTTGTGAGGGATCATTTTAAAATAGCTATTCTATTAATAGAACATGATATGAAACTTGTCATGGGAACTTGTGATAGGATTACCGTTCTTAATTTTGGCATGATGCTAGCGCAAGGTACACCCGAAGAGATACAAGCTAATCCAGAAGTAATAAAGGCATATCTAGGAGAATAAAAGAAATGTTGAAGATAGAGAATTTAGTAGTTAAATATGGAATGATTGAAGCGCTAAAAGGCATTTCTTTTGAAGTAAATAGTGGTGAAATAGTTACTCTAATTGGCGCTAATGGAGCCGGTAAAACAACTACTCTACAAACTATTTCTGGTCTTTTGCATCCAACAAGTGGATCAATACTTTTAGAAGATAAAGATATTACTAAGATACCAAGCCATAAAATAGTATCTTTAGGATTAGCGCAAGTACCAGAAGGTAGAAGAGTATTCGCCAATCAAACGGTTGAAGAAAATTTAAAATTAGGTGCTTATTCATGTAATGATAGAGAGATAATCAACGATGGCTTAAAAAATGTCTATGATTTATTTCCAAGATTATTAGAAAGAAAAACTCAATTAGCTGGTACTTTATCTGGTGGTGAACAACAAATGTTAGCCATGGGTAGAGCTTTAATGGCTAATCCTAAAATAATGTTGATGGATGAACCTTCAATGGGTTTATCACCACTTTTAGTTAAAGAAATATTTAGGATTATTAAAGATATTAATGAAAGAGGTACAACAGTATTACTTGTTGAACAAAATGCTAAAATGGCATTAGGTATAGCAGATAGAGCATACGTGATAGAAACTGGTAAAATAATGTTGACAGGAACAGGCGAAGAGCTCGCCAATAGTGAACAAGTTAAGAAAGCATATTTGGGAGGTTAGTAATTATGTGTGTAAAAGATCATATGACAAAAAACCCAACAACAGTTACAAAAGAAACTTATGTTTCCAAGGCTTTAGATTTAATGAATCAAGGTAAGTTTCATAGGCTTCCAGTAGTAGATGACAATAACAAACTAATTGGATTAATCACCGAAGGAATGGTTAGTGAAACTTCTGGTAAGAATAATACTTCTTTATCAATTTATGAATTGAATTATTTATTATCTCGCACTACGGTTGAAGATATTATGGAAAAAGAAGTCAAGACAGTTGATGGTGATGTCTTTTTAGAAGAAGCTGCATCAATTATGTTAGATGCAGGGGTTTCAGTTTTACCAGTAGTTGATAAAGATAATAATGTTGAAGGTATTATTACTGAGAAAGATATATTCCAAGCATTCGCAGAGCTCATGGGCTATAAGCATCAAGGAACTAAATTTGTGATTAGCTGTGAAGATAAGCCGGGAATATTTGCGAAAGCAGCAAAATTATTCGCGGATAATGATGCAAATCTAGAAGCGTGTGCTGTTTATCATAATGATGAAAGAGGAACAGAAGTAGTTGTTAAAGCAACGGGCGAAATATCAGTTGAAGATATGCAGAAAATATTAGAAGATAATGGATTCAATATCACAAATATCATTCAAACTGATAAGGATGGAAATAGAAAAATTTATAAATAATACATAAATTAAAATTGACAATTATGTAGATGGATAGGTGAGTAAAGGCGTATTTATATGGAGGTCGCAGATGCGTCCTCTTTTTCAGTTTAAACGGCAATTAACGGTGTATCTTTATAAAAATTACAAAATAATACACCGTTAACTTGCAAATAACTCTATTTTTAGCTATAATACAGACAGAAATAAATGTACAAGCATGATGAGGTTTTAGGATGAGACTGTATAAAAGAGAAAACTATCTGTCAAAAATAAGAGGCTTTTATCACGATTCTGAAATAATCAAAGTTATTACCGGTGTCAGGCGCTCAGGCAAATCCTGCCTTATGGAAATGATTGTTTCGGAATTAAAGGAATCCGGGGTAAAAGACAATCAGATCATTTATATTGATTTAGATAAAAGAGGATATAAATCTGTCAAAAAGCC
>CACZTC010000095.1 GCA_902784015.1 uncultured Erysipelotrichaceae bacterium
TATTAGCTATAAAACGTCCTTCTCCATGCGAAATAGGAACAGAAATAACATCACCTACTTTTAATAAACTAAACCAAGGTGATAAATTACTTGATAATCTAGTATGAACGATTTTAGATTGATGTCTACCTATAGTATTAAATGTTAAAGTAGCATCATTTTCATCTAAATCTCTTATTTCGCCATATGGAACTAGACCAAGCTTTATCAAGGCTTGCGCGCCATTACAAATACCTAATATTAAACCTTTTCTTTCTTTTAATAATTTATTTATTTCTTCTTTAATATGAGGATTTCTAAAGAAAGCAGTTATCATCTTAGCTGATCCTTCAGGTTCATCACCGCCCGAAAAGCCTCCTGGTATTACTAAAATATCTGTATCTTTTAATTCTTGCGCAAATTCTTTAACACTATCACTTACATCTTCTTTTGTAAGATTTCTTAATACTATTATTTCAGCTTTAGCTCCAGCCTTTTCAAAAGCTCTAGCTGTATCATATTCACAATTAGTTCCTGGGAAGACTGGTATTAATACTTTAGGTATTTCTTTTATATATGGAGCATGATATTCATTATTATATTCTTTTGAAATTGTATATATTTCTTTATCATCTTTTATTTCGCTTGGGAAAATCTCTTCTAGAATATAACCATTTAGCTTCCAGAGCTCTTCGATTGTTGCTTCTTCATTATTTAATCTAATAACTTTCTCTTCAATTGTCTTACCAATAATATTCAAACCTTCAAGCTCTTCTTCAATTTCAATAATTAAAGCTCCGGGCATCTTCAAATACCAATCAATATCTTTATTAGCCTCAAAACCAATTTCATTACCAAATGACATTTTCATGATTGCTTCAGCTATACCATTTTCTATCGCATAAGCAGCTTTGATATATTTTTTATATTTATTAAATATTTCAAAATTCACTTTAGGATCTTTATCATCTAATAAAGCAATTAGATGATTAGCTTCTTTAAATTCATTAGTAATGATGTCATCTTTTTCGATTGGTGCGATCGCAAAAGATATTAAAGTTGGTGGAACATTCTTATCTAAGAAAGAGCCTGACATTGAATCCTTACCCCCAATAGAAGCAACCTTCAAGTCCATTTGCGCATCTAAGGCCCCTAATAAAGCCGCAAAAGGTTTACCCCATTTATTATTATCATTACCTAATCTTTCAAAATATTCTTGGCAAGATAAATAAGCTTTCTTATAATCGCCTCCCAAGGCAACTAATTTAGCGATAGATAAATATATTGCATCTTTACTACCTTGATATGGACTGACTTCTGTAATATAAGGATCATAGCCATAAGCCATAATTGAACCAGTTGTTGTTTCTTTTAAAGAAGGAAGTAAAGAAGCCATCGCTTGGGCTTGGGTTCTTTGTTTCTTACCGCCAAAAGGCATAACTAGATTCATTGCCCCTACCGTACTATCAAATCTTTCCACAAAGCCTTTACTTGTTGCATTATTGATATCTTTAGCCATATCTATTAAAGAATTATATTTACATTTATATAATGCTTCTTTATTATCTTTATTTATTCGAATATTAGCTTCTTTAATAGCTCCATTAGTATTCAAAAAGTCTCTTGATAAATCTAAAATGACTTTATCATGCCATTTCATTATCATTCTTTCTTTTTCTTTTACTTCTGCTACTTTATAAGCTTCTAGATTCTCCTTTTTAGCTGCCTCGATAAAGAATTCTTCATCTTTTTTATCTATAACTACAGCCATTCTTTCTTGCGATTCGCTTATCGCTATTTCTGTACCATCTAAGCCTTCATATTTCTTTCTTACTGCATCTAAATCTATTTCTAAGCCTTCAGAAAGTTCGCCTATTGCGACCGATACACCACCAGCCCCAAAATCATTACAACGTTTTATCTTTTTTGTGACATTACCATCTCTAAATAATCTTTGAATCTTTCTTTCTTCTGGTGCATTACCTTTTTGAACTTCGGAAGCCATTGTTTCTAAAGATTTTAGATTATGTGTTTTACTAGATCCAGTTGCCCCGCCAATACCATCTCTACCAGTTCTACCGCCTACCAAAAGAATTGCATCACCTGCTCTAGGCCTTTCTCTTATAATATTTTCTTTCTTCTGAGCTCCTATGACAGCTCCACATTCTAATCTTTTAGCGATATATCCTTCATGATATATTTCTTTGACTAGACCAGTTGCTAAACCGATTTGATTGCCATAAGAAGAATAACCTTCTTGGGCATTTTTAGTTATTTTTCTTTGTGGTAATTTTCCTTCTAATGTATCTTCTACTTTCTTCCTAGGATCCCCACTTCCACTAACTCTCATCGCTTGATGAACATATACTCTTCCTGATAAAGGATCTCTAATACAGCCTCCAATACATGTCGCAGCCCCACCAAATGGTTCTATTTCGGTTGGATGATTATGTGTTTCATTTTTAAACATCAAAAGCCAATCTTCTTTATGACCTTCGATATTAGCTTCAACATTAATTGAACAAGCATTTATTTCTTCTGATTCATCTAATTCTTTTAAATTTCCTTCTTTTTTTAAAGCTTTAGCCCCAATTGTAGCTAAATCCATTAAGGTGATAGCTCTATCAGTCTTTTCACCATATAAGCTATCTCTAATTTTTAAATAATTATTAAAAGATTTATTAATATCTTCATCTTCTATTTCGATATTCTTAAGATGCGTTGAAAATGTAGTATGGCGACAATGATCAGACCAATATGTATCAATAACTTTTATTTCTGTTATAGTTGGATCTCTTTTTTCTTCATTTTTAAAATAATTCTGTAGGAATAATAAATCATCTATATCCATAGCTAATGAATAATCTTTTAAGAAGTCATTAAGCTTTTCTTTATCTAAATCAATAAACCCATCTATGATGATGATATCTTTAGGTTCATCATATTTAATAGCTAAAGTATCTTTTATATCTAAAGATGCAAATCTAGTTTCAACTGGATTATTAACATAATTCTTTATTTTATCTAAATCATCATCATTGATACTTCCATAAAGTATATATACTTTGGCATAGGATACTAAAGGTCTATCTTTTTGGGATAATAATTGAATACACTGGGCTGCACTATCAGCTCGCTGATCAAATTGACCTGGTAAAGCTTCTATCGCAAAAATAGCTGCACCATCATTATTTAATTCTTCATAAATATTATCAACCATCGGTTCTGACAGAATTGATTTAACAGCTTGTTTGAAAGTTTCTTCATCAATACCTTCAATATCATAACGATTGATAATTCTAACTGTATTTAAGCCTTTTATATTTAAAAAATTAATAAAGTCTTCTTTTAAAGCCCTAGCCTCATTCTGATATTCTTCTTTTTTCTCCACAAATATGCGATAAACCATAATTATTATCCTTTCAAACCTTTTTGACCTATATCCTTACGATAATACATTCCTTCAAAATTAACTTTTTTTATATTTTGATATGCTTTTTCTATTGCCTTATCTAAAGTATTAGCTCTTCCTAAAACACCTAATACTCTTCCTCCGCTTGTATATAATTCATTATCCTTTAAAATAGCTCCTGCAATAATTACATCATCTTCTATTTCTTTATCAATATTAATCAAGAAGCCCTTTTCATATTTATCTGGATAACCTTTAGAAGCAGCTACCACAAAACATGCATAATCATTACTGAATATTACTTCTGTATCCTTTAATTCTTCTTTACTACAAGCCATCATTACTTCTAATAAATCGCTTTCCATTAACTCTAGGACAGCTTGGGTTTCTGGATCACCAAAGCGACTATTATATTCAATTACTTTAGGACCATCTTTAGTTATCATTAAGCCAAAATATAAACAACCTTTAAAAGGACAGCCTTCTTTATTCATAGCTTCTATTGTCGGTTTAATTATTTCTTCTAAACATCTATTTTCTATTTCTTGATTATAGAAAGGATTAGGCGCTATAACGCCCATTCCCCCTGTATTCAAGCCAGTATCATTATCACCAATTCGCTTATGATCCATTGAAGATATCATTGGCTTAATATCTTTACCATCTGTAAAACATAATACTGATACTTCAGGCCCTTCTAGATATTCTTCAATTACTACTTTCTTACCTGCTTCACCAAATATTTTTTCTTCTAACATAGCTTTTAATATATCTTTGGCTTCTTTTTTATCTTGGGTTATTAGAACACCTTTACCTAAAGCTAAACCATCTGCTTTTAAGACATAAGGACCTTCATTATTATCTATATATGAAGAAGCTATATTAAAATCAGTAAAGACTTCATATTTAGCTGTAGGAATATTATATTTTTTCATCAAATCTTTAGCGAAAGCTTTACTTGATTCAATTCGAGCAGCCTTTTGATTAGGCCCAAAACATAAATAACCTTCTTTTTCAAAGATATCAACTGCCCCTAAAGCTAAAGGATCATCAGGCGTGACAATAATATAATCAATTTGATTATTCTTAATAAATTCTAATTGTTTATAAATATCTGTTGCGCTAATATCTAAACATGTTGCATATTTATTAATACCACCATTGCCTGGGGCACAGTAAATATTCTCTACAATATGATTCTCTTTTAACTTTTTTATAATGGCGTATTCTCTACCGCCTCCACCAATCACAAATATATTCATAATTATCTTAATGATGGAATAATCTCATCCCTGTAAAGACCATAATCATGTCATAATTATTAGCTGTTTCAATCACATTATCATCTCTAATTGATCCCCCAGGCTCAACCACATAATCGCATCCTGATTTCCTAGCTCTTTCAATATTATCGCCAAATGGGAAGAAAGCATCAGAGCCTATTGTAAGACCACTCTGCGTAGCTATCCAAGCTTTCTTTTCTTCTTCTGTAAATATTTCAGGTTTATATTCAAATAATGTTTCCCAAGTGCCATCTCTTAATACATCTTCATATTCATTAGAAATATAAACATCAATCGCATTATCTCTTTCCGCTCTTCTTACTTCTTTCTTAAATGGTAAAGATAATACTTTTTCATTTTGGCGTAAATACCAATTATCTGCTTTATTACCTGCTAATCTTGTACAATGAATTCTTGATTGTTGACCAGCGCCAATACCTATAGCTTGACCATTTTTCACATAACATACTGAATTAGATTGAGTATATTTAAGAGTAATTAAAGCAACTTTCATATCATTTTTAATATCAGTATTGATATTTTTATTATCAGTTACAATATTCTCAAATAAAGAATCATCAATCTTATAATCATTTCTTCCTTGTTCAAAAGTAATACCATAAACATCTTTGCATTCTTGATGTTCTGGCACATAAGTCACATCTATTTGAATGACACAATAATTACCATTCTTTTTCTCTTTTAA
>CACZTC010000096.1 GCA_902784015.1 uncultured Erysipelotrichaceae bacterium
CCATAGAGTAACTGTTGTTTTGCCGCCACCATTAGAACCACTACAAGCAACTAAACCTGTAGCTAAAGCTAATGCTAGAAGGCCTTTGAATAATTTTTTCATTCTTTTCTTTCTCCTCCTCCTAATAAATAGGTTTATATCAATATTCTATAATATTTTTTCTTTCGTACCAACAAAATATAATTGTTTATTTTTTTTCTTTTATATATTGTTTTTTAATATCATTTATGAGAACTTCATGATTATCAATTAATTGTACATAACCTTTAAGAGAATCAGCTTTTATCTTTAAAGCTTTACTGTCTTTATTAATAAATATTAAGCCTTGACCTTTACTATTTTTAGCATCTTGGATAAGATTGGCTCCTGTTGAATTTCCATCTAAAGCAATCAAAGTAAATGGACGTCTTTGGAATATTTCATAATTAAAGCTTTTATATAAACCCATAGGGTTGGCTTCAATTGATATCACTAAAGGTAATTTACTCTTTTTGATTTTTTGAAGAGTATTATTATTTAAGGCACAAGGAATGATGGCGTGAATTTTGAATCTATCTTGGTTTTTATTGATTAAATATTTCTCATAACCACTTAAAGAATGTCCAACCACAAAGAATACTTCTTTTGGATTAAGACTATCTAACATAATATCTATTAATTTTGTTAGTTTAGAAGACATCTTTGTTTTATGAGTATCATTATTAAAACTACCACCCGCAATAATGATAGGGTATCTATCCCAAGGTAATTCCTTAATTTGATCTAATAATTCTATTTGACTATCATAAAGAATACTTCTTGATACTAAAGCTTTCTTGGTAGCTCTTTGTTTACTCATACGTTGTAAAAAGAAATCTTCAAAATCTTGTTTATCTATTTTTTTATTGAATTTCTTTTCTTTTTGTTTGAAAGCTTTCAAGCTTCTAGCTAAGATAAGCTCTTCGGTTTCGCATATCTTTTTTAAATCATTATCGGATAAATTAAGCATTCTTTCTAAAGCTAATTCTTCATCAATGCTTGTTGTTCCATATAAGGCATAACCATCAGAGCCTTGAACACAATGAATATCATTAGCTAAATAGCGCTTTATTGGATGAGAGCTCAAATCAGTCAGATTATTTAATCTAACATTAGATGTTATTTGGAATTCTAATACAACACCATATTTCTTTAATTCTTTAAGTAAAGCTTGACCTTTTTTACTTCTTAAATTAGCTGTATATAAGCCGTGCCCTAATCTAACATAAGGCATCTTTTGGCCCTTAGCTAAAGATTTTTTGATACATTCTATACTATTAGCGACATTATCTTTTAAACTATCATTTTCTCCAGCATGAATTCTAATCACAAAAGATGGATCACTTTTCGCAATTTTAACTATCTCTTCAATAATAGGTTTCAATTCTCTAATATCATTTATTTCTTCGCCAACAAAATCGCTACCAGCTACATAAGGGTCAATAGCTACAGCTTTAAGCACTTGTAAATTCTCTTTTAGATAATCATCACGAATAATATTATCTTTGATAATAGTTAAAGGAGTTCTTCTAATAGCTGCCAGGAAGCGAATAAGAACACCTGTCTCTTCAGTGATATAAGGCATTACTTCATGAACTTCTTTCAACATATTAATGGAAGCATATTTCTTAACTAAAGAAGTATCTGACATTTCTACATATTGAATGCCTTGAGCACTATAGCTTCTAGCTATCCATAATAATTTATTTTGGAATAAAGAATTATTTGTATATTTAGGATTATCTTTATCTTTAAACATTTGTTTGATGGCAGAAACAATATCTTTATCGCCTATCTTTTCAATCTTACGCATTTTTAAAGTAATAGGTTTTTCGGAAGGATTGGCTTTAGTGAAAACATATCTATATAGATATACTTTTTCTAAATTAGTAAAGACAGCTTGACCATCTTTTAATATTGATAAGGAAGCTCTTATTTTGGGAATATTATAAGCAGCATTTTCTAAATTATTAAGAATTAAGTCAGCAAAATTAATATAGGTATGATCATCAATTCTTCTAATTAAATATTTACCTTTTAAGCCAGAATCTTTAAAAGATGATTCTACTCTTTTTCTTTGTTTAAGCATAGAAGCCTGTTGTTGGAGAGTGATACGCAAATTGAGTTTCTTAATGTAATAAAGAGGATATTGAATCTGATGGAAGATACCTAAAGCTATTAAGATATCAGGATGTAAATTAGCATTCATATGTGTATGCAAATCAGTTTTAAATTTATAATCATTTTTTATATAAGTTTTAATAATAGTCTTATTGATATCCAAAGAATAATTCTTTGTTTGACTCATTAATGTTTTTGAAAGAGAAGGGATAGAGGCTTTCATTTCTATTTTTCCATTTGGATATATATTGGCCACCTTGGTTCCACCCAATCTAAAAATATAAATCTTTTGATTGTTACCATCTCTATAACAAGGAATAACCCCTTCGATTATTTTTAAACCTACCTCATCAAAAGTGATAGGTAGGTCACATAGTTTAGCTAGATTAGTTATTAAATTACCAGAATTATGATTTGGTGTTCTTAAAATATAAAATAGCTCATCTTTCTTTAGGAAGAGTTCAACAATTATATCTTTTTCTCTATCTAGATAAAAATAACCAAACTTCTTCATAATAATTATTATTATCTTAACATAATACAAATCTTTATTATCTGTATAACTCTAAATACTTACGATAGACAGCTAAACCTATAATAATAAATAAAGCTAAAGCTAAACAAAGAAGAACCATATTATTATATTTAATAGCGGCATAAACCATAGCGCCAATTAGGAATAAATAAAAACCAATAATAAGAAGCGCAAATAATATCCTTAATACTAAAGGGACATTACGTCTATTAGTAGCATAAATAACACCCTCAAATATTATTTCTAAAATAATTTCAATTAATATATCCATATAATTCATTATAAGATAAAACCTTAAAGTTTATTTACGGTAATAAAAAGAGAAGTGTATTATAATAGTTTCATGGACCAAAAACAAAGCCAAGAATATAAAGGTATTAACTCCCAACATGATTTATGGGATGAATATCTAGAAGAAAAAGAAGAAAAGAAAGAAGTTGATACAAAGCCTCATATCAGCAAACAGATTGAGGAAGATCTTTTAGAATATGAATATTTAAAATCGCGTGAGCCAAAAAGAAATGCGCGAAGTTTGCCCCTTATCGGCTTATTAATAGCGGTTATTGGTATGGTTTCAATGATTACTTTTTCAAGAATCTCATATACAAATAATTCTGATTCATATTATGAAGTAATTGAGAATGTTGAAGAAATTAATGAAGATATCTATGAAGATATATATGGGGATTATTCATTATTAAAAAATCCTTACTTTGATGTGAATGGTAAATATTATGAATTACCTGTAAAAGTGAGTGAATTATTAAATGATAATGAATATGTAATTGCGACGGATGCCTTTCAAGAAGCTATTAATGAAGTAGGCGAAGATCCTGTTAAAGTAGTCATCAAAACAGAGTGGGGCGATAAAGTATGTGATGCGATGGTTGTATCTGAAGGCGGGGTTGTACCAATTGAGGAAGGTAAAATAATCGGTATATCAATAGATAGATATAGTGAAATAGCTTTACCAACAGATATCGGTTTATATTCAAACAGTTGGGAAATTGAAGATATCTTGTCGCAATATAATATTGAATGGACTAGTAGCGGTCAGGGTAAATCATCACAATATATTATTAAAAATGAATTAAATAATGGCAGTGAATATAAAAGTTATGATATTCAACTCAATCTAACTAATGATAATGTTTCTGATATCACAATATTATTAAATAATGATTAAAAGAGGGACGACAAATAAGCGAATAGTTCCTCTTTTGTGTTATAGGAGTAAAGTTTATAATACTTATTTCCTGTTATCATCGCGCTAATACCTTTAGGATTATTTTTATATAAAACATAGACTGGTTTATTAATCTTTTGGGCATAAGCTAATTCATAACCAACACCAAGCGATGGTGTTGAACATTCCGCAATTACTAAATCACTTTCTTCTAACCAAGCTATATCTCTTTCATATATTTCAACATCATTTAATTTTTCACCACTATCTTTTAAAGAAGCTAAACCAATATGTTCTGTTAAAACAATATTATCCTTTTTTAAATAATCAATTATTTCAGCATATAAAGAGGCATCATCTCTACCTCCTCTAATACTTCCCGCAAAATATATTTTTTTCATAATATCTCCAATATAGACTTATATATATTCTTATCTCTGTATTATTATAATAGGTAAGGATTTGAGATGAAATATATAGAAAAGCCTAAAAAACAAAAAAAAGTATATGAAGGAATAGTCATAGATGTAAGAATAGATGAAGCTGAAACTTCTCTTGGCACAACTGTAAAAAGAGAAGTTGTTGAGCATATTGGGGGAGTAAGTATTGCTTTAGAAGATGATGATGGATCTTTCTTTATGGTAAGACAATTTCGCTATGGCCAACAAAAAGAGATGATAGAATTTCCTGCTGGCAAAAAAGAAATAGGCGAAGATGCTTTAGAAACAGCTAAAAGAGAAATAGAGGAAGAGATAGGCTATAAAGGAGAAGATTTTGAATATCTTGGTAAAATAGTTCCTACGCCTGCCTATGATACAGAAGTAATAGATTTATATTATGCTCATAAAGGAAAAAAAGTAGGCCAGAATTTAGATGAAGATGAATATCTAATAATAGAAAAATGGAAATTAGAAGATATTATCGAAGCGATTATGAATGGTGAAATAACTGATGCAAAAACAGTTGCGATGGCATTTATATTAAAAGAAAGAAGAGGAAAAGAAAATGAATAAGAAGTCACTAGTAATTAAAGATTTTTTGAATTATAAATATCCTGAGAATCTACAATATAGCCCTAATGGAGAAATATTAGCTTTTCAAGTAGGGATAGCAGATGAAAAAAAGAATAATTATAAAAGAGATGTATGGGTAGTTAAAGATGGCAAAAGTATACAGCTTAGCGCTAATATCAATACTACGATAGTTAACTGGGATGACAATGATACTTTAGTTGTAAGAAGAGATAATCCTGAAGCTAATCCACTAGTTAGTGAATTATATAAATTAAGTGTTAATGGCGGGGAAGCTAAGAAATGGCTTACTTTACCTTTTATCTTATTAGGTCTAAAGAAAGTAGATAATAATCGCTATATCGCAGAAGGCTTAATTGACGCAAATGATCCTGATGCTTATAAAGATAGTGATGAAGATAGAGAAAAGAAATTAAAAGAAATAGAGAAGAATAAAGATTATGAAATAGTTGATGAAGTGCCATATTGGTTTAATGGTAAAGGTTTTATCAATAAAAAAAGAGTAGCTCTATTCGATATCAAATTAGGCAAAGATATCAGCATAAAAAGAGTCACAAATGCTAGCTTTAATGTGGATGATTATATTTTGGAAGGTAATAAAGTATATTTCACCGGTAATAAAAAACAAATCAAAAATACTTTATACCAAAAAATATATTCTTATAATTTGACTACTAAAAAGGTAGAGACTTTATACAATAAAGAAAATTATAGTATGCGTGGCTTATTCATGATTAAGAATCAATTATATGTTTTAGCTACAGATATGAAGGAATTCGGTCTTAATGAAACAAGTAATATCATGAAAGTCACTAAGAAAGGTTTAGAATTTGTTTTAGATCCTCATCGTCAATTACATGATAGCGTGGCTGGCGATACTATGCTCGGTGGCGGTAAAGATAGAGTTGTTAAAAATGATAATCTTTATACTTTAGCTACTGAAGATGATCATGTAGCTATATGGAAATATGATGCTTTATTAAAGAAGAAAGTATTATTTGATAAACAAGGAGCTGTTTATTTCTTGGATGCCTCAAATAAGAAAATAGCTTTCGCATATGAAACAGATTCTTCATTAACAGAAATATATGAAATGGATTTAAATGGTAAGAATATTAAGAAGCTTACTAATTTAAATGCGGAAGTATTAAAAGATAAATATGTAGCTAAACCTAATGTTGTAAATTATACTTCGGAGAATGAGAAATTACATGGTTGGGTATTATTACCTCAAAACTTTAATCCTAAAAAGAAATATCCAGCTATTCTAGATATTCACGGAGGACCAAGATGTGTATATAGTAATATTTTCTTCCATGAAATGCAGGTATGGGCATCTAAGGGTTATGTCGTAATGTTTACTAATATTAGAGGCTCTGATGGTAGAGATGATGAATTTGCGGATATTAGAGGCAAATATGGAACTGTAGACTTCCAAAATTTAATGGATTTTGTGGATGCAGTATTAAAGAAATATCCAAATATTGATAAGAAGAAATTATGTGAGACAGGTGGCTCTTATGGCGGCTTTATGACTAACTGGATTATTGGTCATACAGATAGATTCTGTTGTACAGTAAGTCAAAGATCCATCTCTAACTGGATATCCTTTAGTTATTTAAGTGATATCGGTCCATATTTTGGGGTTGATCAAGGTGGTGCTTTAGGTTTATTTGGTGAAAAGAATATAGAAGCAATGTGGAACCAATCACCTTTAAAATATGCGGAAGGAATAAAGACGCCTACATTATTCATCCATAGTGATGAAGATTATAGATGTCCTTTACCAGAAGGA
>CACZTC010000097.1 GCA_902784015.1 uncultured Erysipelotrichaceae bacterium
AGTAAGTTTACTTTGAATCTCAGAAACAACACCTTGTTTAGCTTCTAATACAGCTTGATTCATTCATTCACCTTCCTTTTCTTAGTTACCCAATACGCATATGAATAAAGCCCTCGACAGTTACGAGGGCTAAAAAAGTCATTTGAAAATTACTTTCTCTACCTCGGTAACATAATTAAGCTAATGCCGTTACTGTCTATGGTATTTGATAACGTTAATATTGTATGCTTATAGTTCACTTATGTCAATGTAAAATAAGTGTAAAAATATATTAACTACCTTATAAATCTACAATAACCGACCATATCTTACCATTTATCCTTAAAATACAATATGACAATCTAGTTAACATATCTTATAAGAACAGCTTTTTTTTGTGTACCTTGTATGGCACTTGTTATTCAATTTATAACTATTGAACATGATTATTATTCTTATTTTGTGAAACGGTTTAATTGTGCATCCATATCTCTGCCACCATAAATAACACGGATTATTGTAACAATCATCTTATCATTATCTGGGATATAAAATACAACATAGTTATCTACTGGAAATACTCGAAGATTGCGACCATTCTAAGGCTCATTCTCATAAAGCCTATGTCCCTCAGGGAACGTGTCAAGTTTTTCGATAGCAGTTTCTAATCGCTCAAGTTGTCCTGCTGCATTATCAAAAGACAGAAGCTCAAAAGCAATATATTCAAAGATGCCTCGTAAATCTTGATCAGCCTGATCTGTGATTATTATTTTATATTTCTTCATTTGCCATAATCTTTACGGATATTGGTAAAAACTTCCTTAGCAGGTTTTACTCGCCCTACTTTCATATCCGCATATCCTCTCTCAAGTTCTTCAGAAAGATCTTCCACTGATAAGGAAGATAAATCAAGTGGCTTATTTGCAGGAAGCGTAACATCAAACGGAATACCTTTGTGTAATATGATCTGTTTGTAGAACATATTTATTGCGTTTGAAGCATTAACACCCAGAGCAGATAAGATATTTTCTGCTTGTTCCTTTAATTCCGGTTCAATGCGGACATATAAATTGGCTGATTTCTGCACCATAATCGACTTCTCCTTTTCAATTTTTCACGCCATCATTATACTCATTTGTGCGCACAATAGCAATACTTTGTCAAACTATTTCATTCATCATTAGACTTCTACACTAAAAGTTGACACTACCATGCAAATAAATCTACACAAAATAACTTGAATATCTCCGAATTGATAAAATATAGACATTGGTAGAAGATTATATTGTCAAACACATTGGAAATGTACTCACTAATTAAAATTTGCTAAACATACGCTATTTCTGAATATGCTAATAATCATCTTAAAAATATATTGATAATTGTATGTGGTTATCGTATCTTTGAGCGTTTTAGAAAGATAAATACTTATTACCACTTATAAAAAGACCTAGTATCTCTACTAGGCTTTCAAATATGTTTAATTTAAGGCTTTTCATTTTATCAAATGGGTAACCTTAATTATTCATAATATCGTATTATTATCTAATCAATCTTTCCAAATAATTCAAATGGCCAAATTCTTAATAATATTTTACCTACTACCTGTTCTTGGGATACACAACCTACAGAAGTATTTCTACTATCAATTGATACACTTCTATGATCCCCTAATACAAATATTTTACCTTCAGGTACTTGATATGGAAGCTTTATATTTGTTTCACCAAAAGCTTTTTCTGATAGATATGGCTCATCAACCATTTCATTATTGATATAAATAGTACCATCTTCTGCTATATCTACCCAATCTCCTGCATGAGCCATAACCCTTTTAATTAATACTTTATTATTATAATAGAAAGCAATAACATCACCTCTATTAAACTTAGATCCCTTAATAGCTACCACAATATCCCCATCTGATACAGTAGGAGTCATAGAACTACCATATATAGTTAATACCGGTAAAACAAACATAGATATTAATGCAGCTACAGCAGCAACGATTAATAATGTAAAAATAGTACTTCTTAAAGTCCTACCATATCTTCTTTTATATCTAATTCTATCTAATTCTGCTTGTAAATCACTTGAAGTAGGCATTTCAAGAGTTTTATTCTTCTTCTTGCTTTTCACTTTCAACTACTCCTTTATTATTTGCATGTCTTTTAATCTTAGCTAATTGTTCATTAGCTTCTTCATATATATTCTTTATACCCGCAATATATTCATCTGCTGCCTTTTGAGCATCTTCAAAGACATTATTCAAGGATAAAGCTGCTTCCGCTATAGAGCCTGCTTTTTCTAATTTAATAACTCTCTCATTTAATTTAGCTTCTAATTCTTCATTTCTTTTCGTTTCTTCTAATAATAATTCAATTAAGTCCTCTCTACTTAATTTCTTTAATTTTTTCATTTCCATACAATAATACCTCTATTTCTACTTTATCCTTTTAAATCTACCTACTGTACGCATTTTACCATTATATATACACGCAAAGATAGTAAGATCATAATCATCACTTTCTTTTTCTAATATATCTACATCAGTTGGCCATAATTCTTCCGTATTAACTAATTCATATTCAAAGCGATTACCTGATATATCTATGAAAGTAGCTTTAGCTCCTTTCTCTAATCTATATGTATAACCAAAATGCTGAGGATAGTCATGTGACATTAAGATTAGATTATTTAAATATGCGCTACCCTTATAGCGACATGGTGTTATATCTAATTTAGGATAACTCCAATCAGCCATAACTGGTAATTCTAAATCTAAGTCAGGTATGATAATTACACCAATATAATTATTACCATCTATTTCTATCGTAGGCATTTCCATTTCAGGAGATAATTCATAATCAGCTTTTTTATCATCTTTTTTATCTTCAACTACTTCAATATTCTTTTGTACTCTTAAAAGAATAGATGCTGATTCCTTACCTGCTCTAATACCACGATAATAATTCCATCCACCATATAATAAGCCTGCTATGACACTAAGCAGGCCTATGAATATTAATATTTTTCCTATCTTATTCCGAAGCCTCATTTTCATTTCTCTTCAAGAATAATCCTAACACAATTAACATGAATCCAACACCCATTAATACAGGAACTGGCCACCATACTAAACCAGTAAATGGTATAGTTGGTCGAGGTGGAGTAGTACCTGGAACAACTGGTGTAGGAGTAGGAGTCTTATCTGGAGTCTCAGGAATGATTGTATTTCTTACTTCGAAGATATGTTCATTTCTTTCCACTCTAACAGTCCATCTACTCTCTGAATCTAATTGTTCAGCAACTGTCCATTCATGTCCTTTTTCTAAGTTATTTATTTCGTGTTGCCAGTTATTTGCATCACTCAAATATACTGTTTCATATAAATCACCATCACATAATACATTAACTACTATTTCTGTATCTTCACGTGGTTCCATATTTTCCCAAATCTTAACTAATTTTAATTTTTCAATATCTTCATTAGTATATTTAGGATTAATAGTTAATTCATATACTGGATTACCATCTGTATCATAATTAGGTAAGCATACCATAGCAGGTTGGATGAAATATACTTTATCATTAGCATAATTCTTAGCACCTACTACTAGATATAAACCTTGTTGTAGATTAGTGAAGCTTACTTTACCATTAACTGTTGTGCCTACTTCTGTAGAACTAACTGTTAAATCATCTACATAGCCCTTTAAGGTTAAACCTAAATTTTGCCATCCTTCTTGATCTAAAGAATTCAATAAGATTTGGCCTTCAAATCCTTTAAAATCACCCGCAAAAGTGAATGTTGCATTTTCTGATACATCAGCTACACGATATATTTGGAAAATAACATCATCTACTGCTTCCCCATCAGGCATATATTCAATATGAAGGTCTACAGATTTACTAGTATCAAATTTTTCATATGCTTTAACACCAGTAGAACTCATTACTAAAGCTATTAGTACAAGTACTATACCAAGTGTTTTAGCAATAAGACTCTTTCTTCCTTTCAT
>CACZTC010000098.1 GCA_902784015.1 uncultured Erysipelotrichaceae bacterium
TATCTTATTATGGACAATGATGTTATTATCATCATTAATTATCGCCTTAGGTGCATTAAAGGTAAGATATAAAAAAGCTTGGTAATTAAGCTTGATTAAGCTAGATAGAAATATCTGGCTTTTTATATTGGAAAAAAATAACTATTTTATTGATGTTTTATTCTTTATTTTTGCTATAATATATTAGTTTTGGAGGGTTTAATGTCTTATAAGATATATGATATTGATAATACTTCAGTTCAAATGGTTATGGTAATAAAGTTAAATCAGTTAAAGAAAAATGGTTTACCAGCACTGACTTATGCTCAATTTGAAGAATATATCATGAGTAATATATGGAATGAAAGAGTACCGACTTCATTAAATGAAGCGACTAATCATATTATGCATATTACAACAAGCGATATTATAAATTATTTAAGCAAACAAGCAGTAATAGAAGGTGCAAATGCACATATTGAAGATTTTAAAGATATTATAGGAGGATAAAGCTGTATGTCTAATAATAAAGCTAAAGGAATAGGGTTGTTTATAGTTATAGCGGCATTGATATTTGCCTTAGTTGGAGCAACCTTTAATACAATTAAAAATAGATTAAATCTTGGCCTTGATTTAAAAGGTGGTTTTGAAATTCTATACGAAGCTACACCACTTCAAGAAGGCCAAGAAGTAGATATGACTACAGTTACTAATAGTATCTCTAAACGTATTAATGTTTTAGGTGTATCTGAGCCAGAAATTATTGTTGAAGGTGATAATCGCGTTAGAGTGCAATTAGCTGGGATTGAAGATCAAGAATCAGCTCGTGACATGATTGGTACAACAGCTAATTTAACATTTAGAGATGTTAATGATGAAGAATTAGCTGATTCATCTATCTTAGTAGAAGGTGGAGCTTCTTTAGGCTATCAAGATGGTAAACCAGTAGTATCTTTGGAAATTAAAGATCAAAATAAATTCGCAGAAATAACAGGTAATATTTCGCAAAAGAGTAGCGGCGAAAATATTATGGTTATTTGGTTAGATTATGAAGATGAAGATTCTTATGTTGTTGAAGCTGCTAAAGCTGCAAGCGGACAAGAACCTAAATATGTAAGTGCTGCTCAAGTAAGAACACAAATTTCAGGTAATTGTATTATTGAAGGTAATTTTACAGAAACTGAAGCTCGTACTATGGCTAACTTGATTAATTCAGGTTCTCTACCAGTAAAATTAACAGAAATATCTTCTAATGTTGTATCTGCAGAATATGGTGCTAATGCTTTACAAAAAACTGCATATGCTGGTTTATTTGGTGTTATTGCCGTTATGTTATTTATGATATTTAAATATCGTGTTCCAGGTATTGTTTCTACCGTGATGTTAGTATTCTATATTTGGGCTATCTTTGCGATTTATTCATTGATGGGAGCTGTCTTCACCCTTTCAGGTATTGGTGCTTTAGTACTTGGAGTTGGTATGACAGTAGATGCTAATATCATTTCTTATGAAAGAATAAGACAAGAATTATATAAAGGAAGAAGTGTTAAAGCTGCAGTTGAAGATGGTCAAAAAGTATCATTCTCTGCTATCTTTGATGCTCAATTCACAACCTTAATTGCTGCCTTGATTATGTATATTTGGGGTAATGGTGCTGTTAAAGGCTTTGCGACAATGCTTATTATTACAGTTGTTATGACCTTAGTAATTAATGTAGCAATATCTAGATGGTTATTAAGAATATTAGTTAATAATGGTGTAGGAGAAGATAAACCAGAATTATTCGGTGTTAAAAAAGAACAAATTCCTAATCTTAAAAAAGGCGAGAAACAATTCTATACTGGTACACATCAATTTGATTATGTAAGTAAAGCTAAATATTTCAATATTGCTTCAGTTATTATTATTGGTTTAGCTCTAATTATTGGTTTAACTAATCTAGCTCAAGGTAATGGTTTTTTCAATTTAGGTATAGATTTCTCTTCTGGTACAAAACTAACAATTGAGAATCTAGATGCTAATTCTATTAATGAAGTAAATGATACATTAGCTTCAGTTGGTTTTGAGAATTTCAAATATCAAACATCTCAAGATGGTACAATATTCGCTTCTAGTACTACAGTATTAGATGCCGATAATTTAGATAAAGTACAAGATGCTTTTAAGAATAAATTCCCTAATGTTGAAGTAACAGATAATATTGTTACACCAGTTGTAGGTAGAGACCTAATTCATAATGCAGTTATATTAACTTTAGTTGCATGGGTAGTAATGATGTTATATGTAACGATTAGATATGAATGGGATTATGCTTTAGGATGTATCGTTGCCCTAATTCATGATGTCTCTATTGTATTAGCTGTCTTTGGCATCTTCCGCTTTGAAGTAAATACAGAATTGATTTCAGTCTTATTAACTGTTATAGGTTATTCTATTAATAACTCAATTGTTGTATTTGATAGAGTAAGAGAAATTATTTCTGGCTATAATAGTTCAATTAATAAAAATGAATATAAGAATATTGTAAATAAAGCCTTAGATGGTACTATCAAAATGTCTATTTATTCATCTATTTCTACTTTATTACCTGTAATCTTCTTATTAATATTTGGTAGTGAAGCTATCTTTACTTTCATCTTTGCGATGCTTATCGGTTTAATCGCTGGTACTTTCTCTTCATTATTTGTAGCTCCTACAGTATGGCGTATCTTAAGAGAAAAAGGTAAAGATAAACCAGCTAAAGTGAAGAAAAAGAAAGCTAAAAAAGAAGCTTTAGATGAATATACTATTAAAGGTATTAATGCATAATTAGTGGGTCAAACCACTAATTTTTTTAGCCTTTTTATAGTATGATATCTTCTATGAATATCATCAATATAGATAGTATAGATTATGAAAATAAATATAATATTCACTCTTTATTAGCTAAATTATTAAAAGTTAGTAATTTTGATGATGAAAATATCAAAGAATTATTAAAAGAAGATTATACATTATCAATTTGTGAAGCAGATTGTGTTATACAAGCAAGCGATAGAATAAAAAAAGCTAAAGATAATAATGAAAAAGTCTATGTAGTAGGCGATTATGATGCTGATGGTATATGCGCTACAGCTATCATGTCCATATTATTAAATAAATTAGATATAAATAATGAATATTATATACCTGATAGATTTTTAGATGGTTATGGTATTAATGAAGATATTGTTGATAAGGCATATGAAAGTGGCTCATCATTAATTATTACAGTTGATAATGGGGTAAGAGCCTTAGAGGCAATAGAAAAAGCTAAAAAATTAAATTTAGATATTATCATAACTGATCATCATACTATTATTGATGATTTAAAAGATATATTACTAGTTCATCCTTCTATTATGGGGGAGGAATATAAATATCTATGTGGAGCTGGCGTGGCTTATGAGATTAGTAGGTATTTAATTGGTGATGATAATAAAAGTACAGTATTAGCTTGTGTAGCTTCTATTGGCGATATTATGGTTTTATCAAAAGAAACTAGGAATATTGTTAAAGCGGGTTTAGCTATTTTAAATAATAAATATCCTTCATCAATTTATCGCTTAAATGATAGTGAAAAAGTTAATAGTGATAGTATTGGCTTTCATATTGTACCTAAGATAAATAGTGTAGGCCGCTTGGCAGATAGAGCTAATGCAAATGTGGTAGTAGATTATTTGATAAGTGATGATGAGATGATAATAGATGATATTAGTTTTCATATTAATGAATTAAATGAAGAGCGTAAATCTATTACTAATAAACAAGAAGATGAAGCTAAGAAGATGATAAAAGATGATCCTTTTATTATTATTCATGATGCTAATTTTCATGAAGGTATTAATGGTATCGTAGCAGGTAGATTAATTGATTTATATAAAAAACCTGCTTTAGTAATGAGCGAAAGAGATGATTATATAAAAGGCAGTGCTAGATCTTTACCAGGCATTAATCTAATCAATCTATTTCAAGATAATGAATATATAGATAGATTTGGTGGTCATGCAATGGCATGCGGGGTTGTAGTTAAAAAAGAAAATTTTGATTGTTTTTATGGACAGGTTCAAAAAGATATGGCGAATTATAAAGTAAATGAAGAAGCTGAAGAGAATATAATTATTGAATTAAAACCTGAAGATATGGGGATAAATAATATATTTGAATTAGATAGAATAGAACCAATACCACAAGCCATAAGAGCTATAAATTTTGCACTAAATACAAAATATATAAATAGAATATTTGATAATGAGAAAATAATAAGATTAATAATAGATGATAATTTGGAAGCTATTATATTTAAGAATAGTAAATTCTATAAAAAGAATAATTCTTTAAATTTAGAAAATAGTAATTATCTTATTGGAAGATTAAGTATAAATGAATTTAGAGGTAATTATAAAAGTCAATTCATTGTAGATGATATTGCTTAAATAATATAAATAGTTGTTATGCATAAGACATGTTGTATAATTTATCTATCTTTTTAGGAGGCAATTATGAGTATCAATTTAGAAGATTATATTGAATCAATTAGAGATTTCCCTAAAGAAGGAATATATTTTCGTGATGTCACTCCAATTATGCAATATCCAGAAGCTTTTAAAGAAGCTACAAGATTATTATCAGAATATGCAAAAGAAGTTAAAGCTGATTTAATTCTTGGTCCTGAAAGTAGGGGCTTTGCGTTTGGTTGCCCAGTGGCTGTAGAAACTGGCTTAGGTTTTATTCCTGTTAGAAAACCAGGAAAATTACCACGTGAGACAATTAGTTGTAAATATGATTTAGAATATGGTACAAATGAAATATTTTTACATAAA
>CACZTC010000099.1 GCA_902784015.1 uncultured Erysipelotrichaceae bacterium
ATTAATAGGCGTACTAGCGATTTCTTCTAAATTTTCTAGATTGGCGCATTCGCTGCCAAAACCTAAATAATCTGCATGGGATAATTTAGCTAAATTAATTGCGCCTTTTGCAAAATATGTAGCTGATTGAGTTGCATAGATATAAGGTAATTCAATAACTAAATCTATACCATTTTCGATGGCACTTATACTTCTTGTCCATTTATCTATGATAGCTGGCTCCCCGCGCTCCACAAAATTACCAGACATAATCGCAATAAAAACATCTATCTCTTCTTTTTTCTTTAATTCATTAAGTAGATGAAGATGCCCATAATGGAAGGGATTATATTCAGCTACTATTGCACAGCTTTTCATATCATCATGATACAATAAGTCTAAATAAAGGAGTAGGAAATATTCATGTTAGAGAATATATCTTATAAAATTTTCGAAAAAGATAATCCTAAAGCTTGTATATTGATAGTACATGGCATGATGGAGCATAAGGAGCGCTATAACGAATTTGCAGAATATTTAAATGAAAATGATTTTGCAGTATTTACTTATGATTTACCAGGGCATGGTGATTCTTGTCAAAAAGAGGATAGAGGCTATTTTGGAGCTAAAAATGGATGGAGTAATTTAGTGAATAGTTCATTTGAAATGGTTAGATTAGCTAAAGAAAAATATCCTTATAAACCTATTATTTATTTAGGACATTCGATGGGGACAATGATAGGTAGATGCTTTCTACAAAAATATGATAATTTGATTGATGCAATGATTCTTAGTGGTGCTCCTGTTTATAATAAAGCTGCGCCACTTGGCAAATTAATCGCTCAATCAGTTATAAAAACTAATGGAAAAAAAGGAAGAGCTAAGGTATTAAGTAAATTGGCTTTAGGAAGCTTTAATGCTAATATAGTAAATCCTCGTACACCCGTAGATTGGTTAAGCAGCAATGAAGAAACAATTAATGCATATCTAAATGATGAAAAATGTAATTTCTCTTTTACTAATCAAGGCTATTATGATTTATTTAATGGCATGACTAAGATGCATAAAGCTTCATTATTTAGAGTTAATAATCCTGATTTGCCTATATATTTCTTTGGTGGCGAAGATGATCCTTGTTTGGGTGGCTTGGCAGGCGTGGATGATAGCGTAGATAGTCTTAAAGAAGTTGGCTATAAACATATAGATATTAAATTATATCCAGGTTTAAGACATGAAACATTAAATGAAAAATGTCGTGAAGATGTATATAAAGATGTTCTTGAATGGATTAAAAATAATGTTAATTTAAGCTCTTAGTAATGATTGACTTTGAATTGGGGTTTGCTATAATAATTTAGCACTTAGAGGTTATCATGAAGTGGACAAGAACTGAATTAATTGATGCTAGAAACAATATTGACATTGATGAAGATGTTGAAATTGATGATGAAAGTTTAAAACATTATGATGGCATCATCGCAGTTAAAGATGTACATGTTTATGGTAAAGGCTATTATAGTGATGAGGATGATTCCTTCTATGTAGATATGAATATAGAAGGGGTAATGATTTGTCCAGATTCAATTACTAATGAACCAATAGATTATCCTTTTGAAACAAGTGCGCAAGAAACATATTCATTTTCAAAAGGTGAAGATGATGAAACAAGATATGTTGATGATGAAGTAAATTTATATGAGGCAATTGTAGATAATATACTTCTAGAAGTACCTATGCAGATTAGTGAAGCTAATGAAGATGAGTTTCCTGAAGGAGAAGGTTGGAAAGTATATAGCGAAAAACAATATCAAGAAATGAAGGAAAACGAAATAGATCCTCGTTTAGCAATATTGAAAGAATATAAAGAAGAAAAGTAGGAGGTGGAATAGACATGGCTGTACAACAAAGACGTAATTCAAGCACAAGAAGAGACAAGAGAAGAACACATTATAAACTAGCTGCACCTACACTAGTTAAATGTCCAGTATGTGGAGAGATGAAAAGACCTCACCACGCTTGTCCAAGTTGTGGTAAAGTCGGAACAGATTCCGCTGATAAGTAATAGATTTGAGACGTAAGTCTCATTTTTATTACTTATAAATGTAAATATTTACATAAACACGAAAATATTTACATTTTTCTTGACATGCTTTTTCATAATTGATATAGTAATGCCAATAAAGGAGAACGGTTATGAAACTAGTTATGGAAAGTAGAATACATCATCATCGTCATCATTGTAGTGGCCGTACTTCTTGTGTGGTTTCTTTTGTTTGACGATAAGAAACATTTAACAATTTATTAATATTACGGTCCGGACTATATAGATAATCCGGATTTTTATTTCTAGGATCATAAACCGTTAGAAAAGGAGAAAGAAAATGAAAAAGATTATTACATTATTATGTTTATTAAGTATTACATTAGTTGGTTGTAGCTCAGCTAAGAATAAATCAAAAGATAGCGATATAGCTTATATAAAAGATAAAGGAGTATTGATTGTAGGTATAACTGATTTTGCACCTATGGATTATCAAGATGAAAATAATGAATGGATTGGTTTTGATGCTGATGTTGCAAAATTGGTAGCTAATGATTTAGGCGTAGCTATTCAATTTGTAGAAATAGATTGGGATAATAAAATACTTGAATTAGATAATAAAAGTATTGATGTTGTATGGAATGGTATGACATTAACTGATGAAGTCAAAAAAGCTATGGAATGCTCTAAACCTTATATTAATAATGCGCAGGTAGTAGTTGTTAATAAAAAGGATGCTAATATTACAGAATTTGCTGATATGCAATTTGCAGTAGAAGCGGGCTCAGCTGGTGAAGCGGTTGCTAAAGAAAATGGTTTTAATTATATTTCTTTAGCTACGTAAGCAGATACATTATTAGAAGTATCTGCAGGGACAAGCGAAGCTAGTATTATTGATTTATTAATGGCTGCGGCAATGGTAGGCGAAGGTACTAGTTATAAAGATTTAGTATATACAACAGAATTAACAAGCGAAGAATATGGTGTTGGTTGCAGAAAGGGAAGCGATCTAGCAAATTATATTAA
>CACZTC010000100.1 GCA_902784015.1 uncultured Erysipelotrichaceae bacterium
AGAACATTTGTGATGGATAATAATATGACATGGAATGAGGTAAGAAATGGTAAATTGATTGACCCTTATTATTCAGCAGATTATATGCGAATTGAATTAGCAGGCGGAGAATATTTACCTGATCCTCATGTTGACTTTAGGGATTATCCATATGCTGTTAGGAATAATTATGATGAAATAGTTGATGCTTCTTTAAGACAGAATTATAACGAATTAGAAATAGCCTTTTTAGTTGAAGTAGGAAATCGATTTACTTTACCTCTAACTTATTACAAAGGTTATCAAGTATATGATGAAGATGGTAATAAATTAGAAACATATAAAACTAATAATGGCTTTGTGGGCTTTGAAGCTAACTTTAATAAAATATATATAGCTAAATATGAGAATACAACCATAAGAAATACTTGTATTCTTACATCCATATTATCAATATTAATATTTCTATATTTATATAATAAAAACCGCCATCTAACTTAGATGGCGATTATTGTTCTTAGCTACGTAGTTCAGCATTAAATTGTTTATTTAATGTATCTAAGATTTTTTCATGATTAGCTAATATATCTTCTTCTTTTAATGTTTTATCACTAGCTTGATATGTTATACGTAAAGCTACTGACTTTTTATTATCCTCAACATGCTTACCTTGATAGATATCAAATATATCAATATTCTTTACTAACTTACCTCCAGCTTTTTTAAATGCGACAATGATATCATTTGCGTTAACATCTTTATCAACAATGAATGATAAGTCTCTTTCGATTGAAGGATATCTTTCTAATTGATTGAATTTTAATCTTGCAGGAGATATTTCCAAAAGAGGATCAATATCTAATTCTCCATAATACACAGTCTTTAAGCCTTTCTTTTTTAATAATGTAGGATGTATTTCACCAAAGAGGCCTAAGAATACATTATCTAAATATAATTCAGCACTACGATAAGGATGATAATACTTTTGATTAGTATTATTTTCTTTTATTCTTATTCTCGAGCCATTATAGCCTAAGCGCTCTAGCCAATTCATAATGATTCCCTTTAAGGTATAGAAATCTCCAACTATTTCATATTTATGTAATTTGTCTTCTTGAAGTTGACCATCTAAAGCTATTGCTAATCTTTCTCTTTCAATTCCTTCACCATAAACTTTTGATATCTCAAATACTGCATTATTCATATTTTGATGATCTTCATTATAGGCAATGCATTCTAAAACTGAATTACCTAAGCTATTTCTTATATATTTACGCGCTTCGCTTATTGGCATCGCTAATTCAATAGGATTACCGCATGGCAATAATGATTCATTTTTAAAATCTTCAGATATTAATGTATAAGTAACAATTTCATTTAAACCTAGACCTACCATGATATCTCTTGTTTTGCGACGTAAGTTTTGAGCTTGAGTTAATTTGCCAACCGTAGCACTCATATATGGCAAACTACTTTGAAGCGATTCAAAACCAATTAATCTAATAATCTCTTCATCAATATCTGCTGCTCTTTCAATATCTCTACGATAGCTTGGAATAGTACAGCTGATTTCATCACCATTAATAACAGGATTAAAGTCTAGCCATCTCAAAGTCTCTTCAACTTCATCCATTTTAAACTGTGTACCTAATAATGCATTGGCATGGCTTAAAGTCTCTTTGACAACTTTATCTTCATCTTTGACATTGCCTATCATGATTGTTTCTTCAAAGCCACTAGCTTCTGCATATTCGCTTAAGAGTTGAACTGAACGATCGACTGCTTTTTTCATACAATCTCTTTCAATTCCTTTGGTAAATCTTTGTGCTGCTTCTGTTAATAAATTCATTCTTAAAGATGCTTTTCTGACCGCAACTGCATCAAAATGGGCTGCTTCAATCACAATGCCTGTGGTTGTTTCATCAATCATTGATTCTTCGCCACCCATAATACCCGCAATACCAGTTGCTTCTTGGCCTGTGGTTATCACAAGATCACCTTTTTCAATTTTAAATTCTTCTCCATCAAGTGCTACCATTGTCATTTCAACATCATCAACGACCGTAATATCACCTTTTGGTAATTTAGCTAAATTATAGTAATGAAGTGGCTGTCCTGTTTCTAACATAACGAAGTTAGAAATATCTACAACATTATTAATTGAATTAATACCTGCAGCATTTAAATAATTCTTCATCCATCTAGGTGTTTCTTTAACAACTACATGATTAACTACTTTGCCAATAAAGCCTGAACATTTTTCAGTTTTAGAAACAATTTTAAAATTAGTCTTTTCACCAATATCACTTTTTCCTTCATATTCAGGCCACTTAACCTCACGATGTAATATGGCTCCAACTTCTTTAGCCATATTCCACATCGCTGAACAATCTGCACGATTAGGGGTCAAAGATACTTCAAGAATAGTATCATCCAAGCCTAAATATTCTAAAACATTGCTTTCGCCTATTGGTGCCACTTCATCTAATTCTTCAATTCCTGCAAGTTGTGCTTCACTTTGGTATTTCTTATCTACACCTAATTCCGATAATGAACATATCATGCCATTAGATTCATACCCTCTTACTGGTTTAGTTGTTATTGTGCCGCCAGGTAATTCACATCCATTTAAAGCAACAATAACTTTGAGTCCTTTACGACAATTAGGTGCTCCACATACGATATCTAATATTTCATTTTCACTTATCTTTGTCTTTGTTGCATGTAAATGAGTATCAGGTATATCATCGCTTTCAAGTATTTCACCTATTACCAATTTAGTTCCTGAAGCTTGTTTTTCTATTCCTTCAACTTCAAGACCAGCTCTAGTCATCTTTTCAGCTAATTCTTCAGGAGTAATACCATTAAGATCTACATATTCACTTAACCATTTATAACTTAATCTCATCTTCTTACTCCTTCCTAATCATATCTATCAAAATTCTTTAAGAATCTTTGATCATTTATATAAAAGTTTCTAATATCATCAATACCATATTTAAGCATTGCAACTCTTTCTAGACCTACCCCAAAGGCAAAGCCACTACATTTTTCAGCATCAAAGCCATTCATTTCTAGAACATGAGGATGTACCATTCCAGCTCCTAATATTTCTATCCAGCCAGAGCCTTTACAAACTGAACAACCCTTACCATTACAGAAAGGACAAGAAACATCTACTTCAACTGAAGGCTCTGTAAATGGGAAATAGGAAGGCCTAAATCTAATCGTTCTACCCTCACCAAACATCGCATTAGCCATGTGCTCTAAGGTTCCTTTTAAATCAGCCAAAGTAATATTTTCACCAACGACTAAGCCTTCACATTGCATGAATTGATGAGAATGGGTCGCATCATCATCGTCACGACGATAAACTTTACCAGGACATATTAATTTAATTGGAGTTGTCCCTTTAGCTTTTTCTAATTCTCTCATTTGCATAGCTGTGGTATGTGTTCTTAATAAAGTATTAGGGTCAATATAGAATGTATCTTGCATATCACGGGCTGGATGATCCTTAGGAATATTAGCTAATTCAAAATTATAATAATCTTCTTCAACCTCTGGCCCTTCCGCAATGGTATAGCCCATACCAATAAATAGATCTTCTATTTCTTTTTGAATCATCATCAAAGGATGAGTTGTACCTAATCTTAGATTACTTTCTCTTAAAGTGATATCTATTTTATCTTTAATAAGATTTTCAGATAAAGCACTAACTTCTAATTCTTCTTGACGCTTTTCTAAAGCACTAGTCACTTCTTGTTTACAAACATTAACTTTACTACCAAAGATAGGTTTTTCTTCTTTTGGTAATTCTTTCATCTCATTCATCAAAGCTTGGATACTACCTTTCTTGCCCAAGTATTGAATTCTGATTTGGTTTAAGCTTTCTAAATCAGTGGCTTGTTTTATAGCCTCTAAAGCTGCTTCTTGAACTTCTAATATTTTGTCCATTAAGTTCATCCTCCTATAAAAAAAGTTCCTGCCATACAGGAACGCTATCGCGCGGTACCATCCTGATTCGAACATATCATATATGATCGCACCTCAATTTATCCATAACGGAGATAACCGGAAGTGATTAGCTTCACTAAGAAAGTGAATTCAATGTGCTCTTTATAGAATACTTTTCAGCTATAGTATTCTTCTCTTATATAAAGAGTTATACACCTACTACTCTTTCTATCATCGTTTTAATCCAAAACAATTATAAAAAAAAGAGTAAGTCTTTTCAATAGACATTACTCCGCAATTTCAATCGCAGTGATAGCTGGCACTTCACGCATCTTATGTAATAATTGGGCGGGTGAGACATCTTTCAAAGTTGTAACTTCCATCAATAATACCCACTTATGGAAATCTTCTGGATCTTTCGCCATTCTTATTTCTGTACATGTATAGCCAGCCTTTTTAAAAGCATTATTAATATCTCCAATTGAAGCATCTTTTTGGATTTTAACCATTAATTTAATCGTGGTCCTTGGCGTATTAACAAAATGTTGATTAACAAAAAATGTTTGAATAAGAATAATCAATAAAGCTGAAACTAAGCCTACTATATATAAACCGGCTCCAAAACACATCGCCATTGCAGAAGTAGCCCATATACCAGCTGCGGTCGTTAGACCTTGAATAGTATCATGGCGCACAAAGATAATACCAGCACCCAAAAAGCCAATTCCGCTAACTACTTGAGCAGCTAGCCTAGCAGCATCAAAGTCTTTTGCATCTTGGAAGCCATATTTAGATAGAATCATAATTGTAGCTGAGCCTAAAGCTACTATCATATGCGTTCTAATACCTGCTTCTTTTGATCTACTATGTCTTTCATAACCGATAATAGCACCAAAAAAAGTAGCTAAGAGAAGCCTTATTAATAGTTCATATTCTAAATTTAGCCATCCTGGTTTAATCATTTCTCATTTCCTTCTTAACACATAAATATACAGCACATCGATATTTAACGCAAACTCTTTTACCACATTCTTAATGTATCTAAAGCCTGATATAATTCATCAATATCATCTTCTTTAAGAATGAAGGCATCACCTAATAATTCCATATATCCTTCATTAAGGATAATTCCTGAGCCACTATCTCTAAAAGCTACTATATCTTTATCATTTTCTTCCATGAATCTAATTATATTAGCGATATGATTCTCCCTATCCTTATAACATATATCAATACTAAAGCCTGATAATAAACCTATACCTTCAAAGCTCTCATATTCTTCTTCATAATGATAATACTCATCTAAAGCTATTAAAGCTCCTTCATTTATACCTATATATAAGCCTTCAAAGTCTTTTATGCATTCATATAAAACATCTTCTATTCCATAAATATTACCATTACCATAAATAATCAAAGCATCATATTTATTAATATTATTCTTTAAATCAGCTAAAGATGTATCATGAAGAAAAATGAAATCAATATTATCCCTTTTAATATGATAGCTTTCTAAAGGCATTACTAAAGCTTCATATTCCCTTTTTCCTGATTCATATTTTTCTTCTAAAGCTACCATCTCTTCACTATAAGAAGAATATTCATCAATAACGAGAAATAATACTTTAGCGTCTTTATTTAAGAATTCTTCTAAATAAGAAAAAAGCCAAGGTTCATTTAGCTTATATGTATTACATAAAACATGTTCCATAATCCTATTATATAATTAATCCATGAAGAGATATCACATAATTGTTGAAGGAAGAGTACAAGGAGTAGGTTTTCGTTATTTTTGTATAACACATGCCAAAAATAGAAATTTAACAGGAAGCGTCAAAAACTTATTAAATGGAATGGTAGAAATCTATGTACAAGGTGAAGAAGAAAAAATAGATGACTTTCTAGCTGCCATCCAAAAAGGTAATTTTTTAATTAATGTCACAAATATGAGTATAAAAAGAAGTGATATTATTCCTAAAGAAAAAGAATTCTCTTATCTTATTTCCTAAATTGATAAAGCATAATACCACAAGCTATAGCTACATTTAAGCTTTCAAAATTACTAATTTCAATTCTCACTATATCATCTGATAAATCTAGTATTTCTTTATTAATACCATTACCTTCATTACCAAAGATAAAAGCCATTTTATCTTTTTCTTTCGTGTCTTTTAAAGGCTTACTATCATCTAAACTAGTTGCGATGATATTAAAGCCATCTTTTTTTAGACTATAAATAAAATCTTTTATATCCCCGCGATATATAGGTAAAGTAAATAAAGCGCCTTGGGTTGCTTGAATAGCTTTAGCATTATATATATCGCAAGTATCATTAGAAATATATAATGCATCATAATTAAATGCTACGCAGGTTCTAATTATCGTACCCAAATTACCTGGATCTTGCACGCCATCTAGAATAACTACCCTATTAGCTTCATTAATACTTTTATCTAATTTATGACATATCGCAATATATTTAGGAAGCGAAGTATTATTACTAATTTTTTTCATAACATTAGCACTTACATAATTAGTTTTAATGCCTTCAAATCTTTCTTCAACACCCTCACACATTATTATTTCTTCAATAACACCTGCCTTAAGAGCTTCTAAAACTAAATGTTCATTTTCAATTAAAAATAGTCCCGTTTCATCACGATATTTTTTTTGTTTAAGAGCAGTCCATTTTTTAACTTGGGCATTTTGTAGAGAAACAATAACTTCCATATGACCATTATATAACAAAAAGAAGGTTACCCTTCTTTCACAAATTCAACTAAAGCTTTAGCTGCTTCATTTATTCCATTATCACCTTTATCTTCTAAGCCTAGACAAGTATAAACCTCCCCAACTGGTATCTTCTTCTCAAATAATTTCGCAAATATTTTATCAATGATAAGAAGACATTCATCACTTTTCTGCATTGGTCCAAAAGGATTAGCAAAGAAAGTAGTTGATAAGCCTTTTTCTTGCGTTGTTCCTAAAGCATTACGCTTGCCTTCAATAAATACTTGTTTAGCTTCCTCAATATCATCAAAGAAATGTAAGCCTCTTTTATCTGTATAATTATTCGCATATAAGAAAGCATCTATTTTATGTTCTTTTACAACTACATGATAAGGTGAAGCAGGTAATACAACTCTGGCATTAGATTTTTCAGGATTAAAGAATATAGATCTATCCATATCTCTATATGCA
>CACZTC010000101.1 GCA_902784015.1 uncultured Erysipelotrichaceae bacterium
ATGATAAGTTTCCTTATCTTCACCAATATAGAATCTTTCATAATCGCCGCTTGTCACAAATGAATTCTCACTGTCAGATTCAACCACAAATAAAGAAGTATTACCTTCTGGATCAGCCACCCCAATTCGCCAAGGCCCATCTGGCTTAATATTAATTGTTTTAATATTTCTTCCCGCATTAATAGAGCCATATAATATTTCTTCTTTAGATATCTCTTCATAGATTTTCTCTGCTGCATATCCTTTCGCAATACCGCCAACATCTAAAGAAACGCATGGATCATTTATATAAACTGTTTTTTTCTTTTCATCTATTTCAACTTTATCAAAGCCTCTACAAGCATAAGCTTTTTCTAATTCTTCTTGATTAGGTACTGGAGCTAATTGATTTTTTTCATTCAAGGCGATACCTTCTTCACGATATTCATGCCAGACTTTTAATAAAGCTCCAATTGTGATATCAAAAGCTCCTTCAGATAATTCATATATCTCTTTAGCTTCCTTGAGCATATCTATTATTTCTTGATCTACTTCGACTGCTTTAATACCTGCATTATCATTGATTGTTTTAAGATTATTGATACCTTCATAGTCATGATAAATATCAAAAAGATCATTATATTTCTTAAATAATTCTGTACCAATTTCAAAATGACTTCTCATTATATCTACATCATAGCCATATTCAGTATAGGCGTAGATGGTATCAAAGCCTGCATCTATTTCTGTATTTTGATATTTAGTTATTTCTTTGTTGATTTCTTCTATCTCTTTCTCTTTAGTACAGCCAATTAAACTAAAGCTAAGAGCACCTAAAAGAAGCATTATAATTATTTTTCTCATAGCGAACGTAGTATAACATGATTTCTAGTAAGTATTAATAAGAAATGCTATAATTGACGTGAAATTAAAGGAAAGGGATAGGATATATGTCATTTTTAACAGGACCGATGAATCATCGCCTTGAAGGGCATAAAGACCTAACAAAACATGGTGAAGTACTCAAAACCATAGATCCAGACAATGTCTGGATACCACTAGGTTATGGTAGCTCAGTATTTACACCACTTGTTCAGGTAGGGGATGAAGTCAAAGTCGGTACAAAAATTGCAGAACGTAATGATGCTTTTTATTTGCCTATTTTTTCTAGTGTTTCAGGCACTGTAACGGCAATTGAAAAGTTTATGAACGGTACTATGGCGCAAGTGGATCATTTAAAAATACAAAATGATCATAAGGGCACTAAGGTTAGAGCGTTTGAAGAATTTGATTATGAAAAAGCATCGCGTGAAGAGCTATTAGATTTCGTAAAGAATTCTGGTATGCAAGGACTTGGTGGAGCTGGCTTCCCAACATATGTTAAATACAACAATTTGGAAGCTAATGTTGATTATTTCATAATTAACGCCGTGGAATGTGAACCATATTTAACTTCTGACTATAAGAATATAGAAGAGAATATGGATTTATTGAAAGTAGGTACACTTGCTTTCTATAAACTATCTAATGCCAAAGAAGGTTGGATAGCTATTAAAGAAGATAAGCATGAACAGATTGCTGCTTTAGAAGAAGCATTCAAAGATACACCAATTGAAATAAAAAAGGTCCCTGATCTATATCCAATGGGTTGGGAACGAACTTTAGTATATCAATTGACTAAGAAAAGATATGATAAATTACCAATCGAAGCAGGCTGTATCGTTAATAATGCTTCAACCGCGATAGCTTTAGGTGATGCATTAGTAAATGGTATGCCAATTACTCATAAATATGTAACAGTATCTGGTGATGCTTTAAAGGAACCTAAGAATGTTCATGTACCAATAGGTACAAAGGTTCGTGAAATTATTGATGCTTGTGGCGGCTATCAAGAAGGAACAGAAGAAGTATTCTTGATTGCTGGCGGTCCTATGATGGGCAAGACTATCCCAAATGATGAATTTGTTGTAGCAGCACCATGTAATGGTCTAACAGTATTAAAAAGTGGGCCAGTAGAAGAAGTTAATTGTTTACGTTGTGGTAGATGTACAGAAACATGTCCATCAGGCTTACAACCAGTAACAATTCAAATGTATCAAGCAAGAAATGATGAAGAAGCTCTTAATAAATTATCTGTTATGGATTGTATTGAGTGTGGTATGTGTACTTGGGTATGTCCAAGTAAGATAACCGTAACTGAGAATGTTAGAAGAGCTAAGAATTTCTTAAGATTACGTCAAGCAAAGGAGGCCAAAAAATAATGAAATATACTTTTAAACCGTCTCCGGTATATCGTAATAGTCAAAGTACAACTGGCATAATGAGAGATTTAGCCATTGCGCTAATTGTTGTATTACTAGCTTCAGCTATATATTATGGCATTAATTATGGTATGGATATCGCTTTAAGAATTATTCTTATGGCTGTCTTTGCGGTATTAGCTGCCTTAATAAGCGAAGCATTATATTTTAAAATCACAAAAGTTGAAGATATTAAAACAGCTACCCTTCATTCATATGGTTGGATAACAGCTTTAATTCTTGTATTAATTACTAAAGTTGATGTTAGTTATTATGCAGTTATTGTATCTACAATTATTGCGGTGATAGTTGGTAAGCTTTTCTTTGGTGGTTTTGGACAAAATATCTTTAATCCTGCTGCTTTAGGTGAAGCAATCATTATGAATAGTTTTGTAACAAGCGCTAATAGTGATGTTACTGCTAAAGTATTTGATGCAATTAGTGGTGCTACACCGATGACAAGCGCAAGTGGGTATGGATGGCTAATTCCTAGTGCTAACTTTGCGGATTTTATTTCTCAATATGGTGGCTTAGGAAATATGTTATTAGGTAATTATCCAAGCGTTATTGGTGGCTCATGCGCAATTGTGATTATACTTTGTGGAGCTTTCTTAATTTGGCGTAAAGATATTGATTGGCATGTATCTATTACATATTTAGTTTCTATCTTTGTGATTTCTTTAATCGTAGGTTTGATGAAAGGGGCAGGATTTAGTTATGCCTTATTCAATGTCTTAGGCGGTGGTGTTTTATTTGGAGCTTTCTTTATGATAACTGATCCTGTTACAACGCCACTCACAATTCCTGGAAGAATTATCTTTGCGGTTGCAACTGCAACCTTAACCTTAATTCTAAGATGGAAGGCCAACTTGCCTGATGGTGTATTATTCTCAATTCTACTTATGAATATGTTAACGCCAGCTATTGATAAATTAATTAATGGTAACCAAATTAAAGAAGCAGACAAGATTAGAAATAAAGTTTTAATTGTATCAATTATTGTAATCCTTGTTGCGATTCTAGTTGGTTCAACTATCCAAAGTAAGAATACTGGTACAGCATATATTAATGAAGAAAGAGTAGCTCTTATAGCTACTAATGAATAGGGGGTGTAATAATGAAGAATTTAAATAAAGATACAGCCCTATATAAAGCCTTATTATTAGGACTAGTTTGTACTATTTGTGGTTTATTATTATCTCTTATCAATAGTTTGACAGCACCAATCATCGAGAAGAATGCATTAGCAGCTGTTGAATCTAGTTTGAGAGAAATATATCCTGATGGCACTTTTAAAGATGTTACAGAAGAATATATTGGCAAGGATGATACTGGCTTAATTGATGGTATTTATGAAGCAGAAGGAAAAGGATATATCTTTACTCTTCATAATAATGGTTATGGTGGTGAATTTAAATTCATGATTGGTTTCAATAATGATGGAACTGTTAGTGGATATAAAGGTTTAGAACATTTAGAAACTCCTGGTAAAGGATCTTTAGCTTTTGAAGGAGATTATGTTGATCAAGTTATGTCTTTGACATCTAGCGACCCAATGCCTTTAATTAGTGGATCAACGATTACTACAGCTGCAGTTGGCCAATCAGTAAATGCAGCTAAAGCTATCTTCAATGATATTCAAGGCATTGAATATGATCCTAATGCAGAGCCAGAAAAACCAGCAGAACCAGAAGCTGTAGCTTTAAGCGAAGAAGATTTATCTAAGCGTAAAGCGACATGTACAGATGAAGGTAATGGTGTTTATGCATGTAGTGCCTTAGGTTTTGGCGGCGCTGAAAATAAAGCGAAAGTTACTATTAAAGATGGTAAAGTAGTAAGCTTTGAAGTTGAACAAACAGGTGACTTCGGTGATGGCGTTGGTGATGATGCTTATGATGCAGCTAACCTAGAACGTTATGTAGGTGCAGATATTAATAGCGCTATTGATAATGTCAGTGGTGCTACTGAATCATCGCAAGCATTTAGAGCTATGATCCAAGCGGCGCTTGGTGGAGGAAGCTCTAGCGCTAGTAGTGATAGTCCTAAAGAGACAAGTGGCTCAGGACTTGGCGCAGAAGACTTGAGTGCACAAAGTGCATCATGCACGGATGAAGGTGATGGCGTTTATGCATGTACTGCTTTAGGATTCGGTTATGCAGATAATTATGCAAAAGTAACTATAAAAGATGGTGCTGTAGTTGCCTTTGAAGCTGAAAAGACTGGAGACTATGGCGATGAAGTTGGCGATAATGCATACTCAGCTAAGAATTATGAAATGTATGTAGGTGCAACACTTGATAGTGAATTAGATAATGTCAGTGGCGCAACAGAAACTTCTAAATCATTTAGAGCTATGATTCAAGCTGCGCTTAGCGCAGGAAGCTCTAGCGCTAGTAGTGATAGCCCTAAGGATGCAGGAGGCTCAGGATTAGGCGCAGAAGACTTGAGTGCACAAAGCGCATCATGCACAGATGAAGGTGATGGCGTTTATGCATGTACTGCTTTAGGTTTCGGTTATGCAGATAATCATGCAAAAGTAACTATAAAAGATGGTGCTGTAGTTGCCTTTGAAGCAGAAAAAACTGGAGACTATGGTGATGAAGTTGGCGATAATGCATATTCAGCTAAGAATTATGAATTATATGTAGGTGCAACACTTGATAGTGAATTAGATGGCCTCAGTGGTGCTACTGAAACTTCTAAATCATTTAGAGCGATGGTGCAAGAAGCTCTAAATATGGCTAAGTAAAGGAGGGTAAAAAGATGAGTGAAAATACAGAAAAGAAACAAGGCTTTTTCTCAAAATTAATTGTTGAGAATCCTGTCTTTGGCTTATATCTTGGTATCTGTTCAGCTTTAGCTATTACAACATCATTGAATAATGCCATTGGTATGGGTGTAGCAGTTATCTTCGTGCTTGTTTTAAGCAATATCTTTGTTTCTTTAGTTAGAAACATTACTCCTAATGATATCCATATTCCTGTATATATAGTTATTATTGCGACATTAGTTACAATAGTTAAAATGTTAATTCAAGCTTATACACCTAGTTTATATACAGCTTTAGGAGCTTTCATCGATTTGATTGTAGTTAACTGTATTATTCTTGGTAGAGCTGAAGCATTTGCTTCATGTAATTCTGTTGGCGCAAGTGCTAAAGATGGCTTGATGATGGGTATATCTTATACATTAAGTATTCTTGCGATGTCATTTATTAGACAATTATTAGGAACAGGAAGTTTGAGTCTCTCTAATCCTTTCAATAATGTAACATTATTTGATGTACGTCTTATTCCTCAAGGATTTGAGATTCCATTCTTTACAACGCAAACAGGTGCCTTCCTAACATTTGCAATCTTAGCTGCTGCTGTAACAGCTTATAAGAATCATTTAGATGAAGTAGCAAAGAAAGGAGAAGAAAAATAATGAATTTACTAACATTATTTCTAAGCGCATTATTAATTAATAATATTATCTTGGCTAAGTTCCTTGGTATGTGTCCATTTATGGGTGTTAGCTCTAAAGTTGAGCCAGCCATAGGTATGGGTGCAGCTGTAATATTTGTAGTAACTGGTGCTTCAATTCTTTCTTGGTTACTATTCTATTTAGTATTAAAACCTTTAGGTTTAGAATATATGGAACTAATTTGTTTCATCTTATTAATCGCTGCTTTCGTGCAATTTGTAGAGATGTTTGTAAAAAAGATGTCACCATCTTTATATAAACAGCTTGGTATATATTTACCTCTTATTACAACTAATTGTGCTGTTTTATATGCTGCTCAAGAAAATATTTCCCAAGGATATAATTTTATTGAGATGATCATTAATTCAGTTGGTATTGCTGCAGGTTTCATGTTGATGCTTGTAATATTTGCGACTATTCGTGAAAGATTACAAGGTAATGATATTCCTAAAGCTTTTCGAGGTAATCCAATCGCATTCATTATTGCTGCTATTATGGCAATAGCTTTCTCAGCTCTTGCGGGATTAGTATAATGCGAATTATTATTGCCGCATTATTAATAATTGGCTTATTTGCGCTAAATGTATTTCTATATCGCGCTAATAATGCCACGCCAGTACCTGAGGGTTGTGAGAATACAGAAATGCCTCAGTGTAGTGGATGCGGAATAATGGATTGTGCCATAAAGAAAAAGTTAGAAGAGAAAGAAAGAGAGGAAAAACATGAAATTAGTTAGTGCTTTATTACTAATGTTAATATTAGGAGGTCTAATTGGGCTTGCCTTAGGTATCGCTAGTAAAAAATTATATGTTGAAGCAGATACTAGAGTAGAAGATATATTAGCTTTATTACCAGGCTATAATTGTGGTGGTTGTGGTAATCCTGGTTGTTCAGGAATGGCTGAGAAACTAGTTGAAGGTAGCGCAACAATTGATTTATGTAAACCATGTAAAGCAGATATGAAAGAAGCTATTATTAAATATATGGAAGAAAATTGTGGGAATTAATTTCCCACTTTTTTTGTGGTAAATGAATAAGAACTTTCTATATAGGAATAGGAGGATATTATTCATGGAAGAAATAAAAAAGAAAATCAATATAAGAATATTATTGTTGTGTATAATTCTGTTATCAATTTTTGGGATTAGTTATGGCATATTCAAAATATTTGTTAAATTGAAATTAGATACTAGGATAACTTATGTAGCAAGTCATACTATTGCCCCGCGCACCATCATCAAAGAAGAAGATTTATTAGAAATAGAAGTAGCTAATGCTTATATTTTTAATAATACTTTTATTAATAAAGAAGATATTATTGGCAAGATAACAGATATACAAGGAAGCATACCGGCGGGATCACCGTTTTATAAAACTGCACTATTTGAAATAGATAAAATAAAAGATAAGTCCATAACAATGTTAAAAGAAAATCAAACTGCTTATACAATGAGTACAGAAATGTATAAGGTTAGTAGTTTTAATGTATCTAATCGTGTTGATGTATATTTAAATATTAATAATAAAGATAATCCAATCACTGGAAGATTATTTAAAGATGTAAGAATATTAGCGATTAAAGATAATCGAGGATTATTAATAGATGATATAGAAAGTAATGGAATTCCTTACTATATAGAATTAGCTATTGATCAAAAAGATATTTCTTTAATAACTTTAGCCGAAAGCTTAGGAGATATAAGATTATATTTATCTAATAATCAAAGTAATCCAAGCTTAGAAGCTTCTTTAGATGAAGAATCAGAAATTATTAAATATATAGAGACAATTAATAAAAAAGATAACGAAGAAGAGATAATAAATAAAGATCAAGAAATAAAAGTAGAAAAGAAAGAAAGCGGTGAAAATACATAAAATAAAAATTTTAAAAAAGTTATTGACAATAAAAAGTGATAGTGTAGAATAAAAGTGTAAATAGAAACACACACAAGCAAAGTTGCTGTCGGGCAAA
>CACZTC010000102.1 GCA_902784015.1 uncultured Erysipelotrichaceae bacterium
GTGAAAATGCATCAAAAGTTAATATGATTAAATATTTAGATCATGAGCCTACACATCTAAGTGGTGGTCAAAAGCAGCGTGTTGCGATAGCTGGCATATTGGCGATGAAACCTAAATTATTAATTTTTGATGAAGCTACTTCAATGTTAGATCCTCAAGGAAAAGACGAAATAAAAAAAGTAATCTCTGATATACATAAGGAGAGTTCAATTACTATTTTGTCGATTACTCACGATATTGATGAAGTAGCTAGTAGTGATGATGTTATTGTCATGAATAAAGGTAAAATTGTTTTACAAGGAGAACCGAAAGAAGTATTTAAAGATATTGAAATGTTGAATAGTATTCATCTAGATGCACCATTTAGTTTGAAATTATCACGTTTACTTCAAAATAAAGGATTAAAAATAGATGATTATATTTTAGAAAAAGACTTAGTGGAGGGTTTATGCAGATTAAAATCCAAAATTTAAGTTATATCTATAATGAAGGAACACCATATGAATATAAAGCTTTAAATGATGTTAATTTAGAAATAGAAGAAGGAAAGATAACAGCTATTATCGGAGAAACTGGTTCAGGTAAAAGTACTCTAGTTCAACATTTAAACGCATTATTATTACCTAAAGAAGGTAGTATTCATATATTGGATCGTAATATTACTTCAAAAGAAAAACCAAAGAATCTTAAAAGTCTAAGAGGTGATGTTGGTTTAGTTTTCCAATTTCCTGAATATCAATTATTTGAAGAGACAGTTATAAAAGATGTAGCTTTTGGCCCTAAGAATTTTAATATAAGCGAGGAAGAAGCCAATAAAAGAGCCAGAGAAGCTTTGAAACTAGTTGGCTTAAAAGAAGAAATATATGAAAAGAGTCCTTTGGAATTAAGTGGCGGACAAAAGCGTCGGGTCGCTATAGCTGGTGTATTAGCTATGAATCCAAAATTACTTGTATTAGATGAGCCTACAGCTGGCTTAGATCCTGATGGCACTACTAAAATGATGCAATTATTTAAAGATCTTAATACTAAACATAATAAAAGTATTATTATCGTTACACATGATATGGAACAAGTTTTTAAATATTGTGATGATGTAGTTATCATGGCTGAAGGAACGGTTAAAAAGCATATATCTACCCGAGAATTCTTTAAAGATTCTTCATTATGTAAAGAGATGAATATATTACCACCAGATATTATTCGCGTTAAGGATATGTTAAAAGAGAAAGGCTTTAATATAGATATAAAAGAAAATACTATTGAAGCTTTAAGTGAGGCTATCATCAAAGAGGTGAAACATGGGTAATATTACATTAGGTAAATATATACCAATGGATTCACCAATTCATAAGATGGATCCTCGCGCTAAAATTTTAGCGATGTTATTAATATTAATATCTATATTCTTTCCTGTGGGATGGATAGGCTATAGTATTATTTTTGCGCTTGTTAGCTTTGTGATCATTTTAGCTAAATTAAAATTTAGTTTTATATGGCGCTCAATGAAGCCGATGTTATTTATGTTATTTTTCTTACTCATAATTAATTCTTTGGCTATAAAAACAGGTAAGCCATTATTCAATATTGGTGATTTTGTGATATATAGTGATGCTATTTTTAATACTTTATATATTGCGGTTAGATTATTATTGATGATTATGATTACTACTTGTTTAACCGCAACAACTAAACCATTAGAGATGACATTAGGTATTGAAGATTTATTAAAGCCTTTTGCGAAAATAGGTGTTCCTGCCCATGAAATTGCAATGCTTATTAGTATAGCTTTAAGATTTATTCCTGATTTAATTGAAGAAACACAAAGAATAATGAAAGCCCAAGAGTCACGTGGGGTGGATCTAAAAGAAGGCAAAATAAAAGAAAAGTTAATGGCTATCCTTTCTTTAATAGTGCCATTATTTGTATCAGCATTTCAAAGAGCAGAAGATTTAGCTAATGCGATGGAAGCAAGAGGTTATGTTCCTGGCGAAAAAAGAACTAGATATAAAGTATTAAAAATGGCTTTTAGAGATTATTTATTATTAGGGGCTTCTTTTATTACTTTAGTAGGTATGATAGTTTTATCTAAAATAATATGAGATATAAATGTACAGTTGCATATTTAGGAGCCAATTATGAAGGTTGGCAAACACAAAAAAGGAACACTTCAATTCAAGAAATAATTGAAGCTGTTTTATATAAAATAACTAATCAAGAAATAATTATTGTTGGCTCAGGAAGAACAGATGCGAAAGTTAATGCGAAAGGTCAAGTCTTTCATTTTGATACAGATTTAGTGATGGATGAATATAAATGGAAGGGTGCTTTGAATGCTTACTTACCTGATGATATTTATATTAATAATGTTGAAGAAGTAGAAGATACTTTTCATGCAAGATATGCAGTAAAGAAGAAAGAATATATATATCATATTATGCAAGAATATGATGTTTTCAAAAAAGATATAGCTTTATATATTCCATATCAATTAGATATTGAAGCTATGCAAGAAGCTTCTAAAGAATTCATAGGAGAACATGATTTTACTTCTTTTAATGCAAGTAGTTTAGAAGAATATCCTAACCAAACAAGAATAATAGATGATATTAAATTTGAAATTGATAATAAAGATATATTGATTAGTTTTATTGGTAAAGGTTTTTTGCGCTATATGGTAAGAATGATGATAGCTGCCCTCATTGAAGTTGGTAGAGGCGCGATGAATAAAGAAGATATTATTGAATTATTAAATAAGCCATCAAAAAAAGGCTTCGCAAAAAATGCTGAAGCACATGGCTTATGTTTAAATCGTGTTGAATATTTTGATATCTTAGCTTTGAATGAATTAGGAATGATTAGAGAAGTATTAGATCAAGATAAGATTAGTGATAAAGAATATGTTTTTACAACTAGAAATACTCAAGAAGTATTAGGATATTTTGATAATATAAAAAATATTATTTATATTTATCAAAAAGATAATATTGATTTAGCTAAAACATTAATAAATGATTTAGAAAAAAGATTAAATAAAAATATAGATATTGAATTAATAGCCTAAATCTTTATCAACAATATTCTCAAGTGGTTCATCATTTTGATAATGAAGTAGATTTCTTTTAATGATATCGATAGCTTTTTGGATAGTGATGTCCGCATTAAAATTACCGGTTATATGCGGAGTTATATGAACATTATCTAAATACCATAATTCATTATTGATAGGAAGTGGTTCTTCTTCAAATACATCAAGGAAGACATGAGAGAAATGTTTTTCTTTAATAACTCTTAATAAATCAGTAGTATTAAAAACACTACCTCTACCAACATTAATTAAAACTGCATCCTTCTTTATGGACTTTAATCTTTCATAATCAAAAAGATGATAAGTCTCTTTTGTTTCAGGTAAAGATATAGCGATAACATCATATTCTTTTATAGCTTCATCTAATTCCTCAAATGTATATAGATGATCTATATAGTCTGGCTTATCATGCTTATTTCTTCTAACGCCGCTTACCTTAGCTCCTAAAGCGGATACTTTCTTGGCTAAGCTTGAGCCAATATCTCCCATACCAACAGAAAGAATAGATATTTCTTTTATTGATTTAATTTGACCTATATTTTGCCAATGTCTTTGTGTTTGAAGCTCATAATAATCTAAAAAACTATTTTGTGATAATAATATGAAACAAAGCATATATTCAGCTATGATTTCGCCATATGCTCCAGAACAATTTGTAAGAATAATATCTTTGCCTATATTTTTATATGAATCTACACCTGCATATTCAAGCTGAATCCATTTCGCTGTCTTAGCTAAAGATATTTTATCTATTGGTATTCTACCTATTAATACTTCTGCTTCTTTATAGTCTTCGTCTTTTGCTTCTTCGGGGCATTTAATAATAAAGTTATAATCCAAATCATTTATTAGTGGTAATAGTCTATTTTTATCTATATATGTTAACCATAATGCAGTAATCATATTAAGTCCTCTTCTTTTAATAATTATACATAATAAATTAGGCATATATATTGCCATGAAAGGCACTTTGTTTTAATATACATAAACATAAAGGACAATAAATGAGCGCGCAAGAACAGTGGGAATTATTCTTGGATTCCTTTTGGAAAATCTTATTGCCAGGATTAAAAATGACCTTACCATTAACAGTCATAGCTTTTGCTTTAGCAATAGTTATAGCTGTCATTGTAGCTTTAATACAATATGCCAAAATACCTATCCTAAGTAATATCTGCAGATTTTATATATGGATTATTCGTGGTACACCTTTAATGGTGCAATTAGCTATTGGCTTTTATGGTTTAAATTCAATTGGTATTAAGATAGGGGCCTTTCCTGCTGCTATAATTGTTTTCGCATTGAATGAAGGTGCATATTGTGCAGAGACGATGAGAGGATCACTAGAAGCTATCACCATCGGACAAATTGAAGCAGGATATTGCGTGGGAATGAATTATTCGCAAATAATGTGGCATATCGTATTACCACAAGCTTTTAGAATTGCTTTTCCAGCATTAGGTAATTCATTAATAAGTATGGTTAAAGATACTTCGTTGGCTTCTAATATTACTTATGCCGAAATGTTTATGGCAACAAAAAGAATTGCTGGTAAGACATATCAATTCATGCTTCTTTATGTTGAAGTAGCACTTATTTATTTATTATTTTCAACCGTCTTATCTTGGCTACAAAGATATGGTGAAAAGAAATTAGATGTAGTTGGGGTAAATAAATAATGGCTTTATTAGAAATAAAGAATATACATAAAAGCTTTGATGACTTAGTAGTACTTGATGGCGTAGATTTATCAGTTGATAAAGGAAATGTTGTTTCTATTCTTGGCCCAAGTGGTTCTGGTAAAACAACTTTACTTAGATGCATCAATTATCTAGAAAATGCTGACTCAGGCAAAATGATATTTGAAGGAATAGAATATGATTTGGCTAAGGCAAGTAAACAAGAAATATCAAAGATAAGAAATGATACAGGCTTCGTTTTCCAAAGCTATAACTTATTCAAAAATAAAACAGCACTTGATAATGTGACTTTAGGTTTAACCGTAGCACGTAAGATATCAAGAATAGAAGCTAAAGAAATAGGCATGCAGATGTTAAAACAAGTTGGAATGGGTGATAAGTTTGATTCCTATCCACATCAATTATCAGGTGGCCAACAACAGCGTGTCGCAATAGCTAGAGCTCTAGCTACAAATCCTAAAATAATATACTTTGATGAACCAACTTCAGCTTTAGA
>CACZTC010000103.1 GCA_902784015.1 uncultured Erysipelotrichaceae bacterium
AAATCTATTTCTCTAGGATAAGCACTTGCACCACATACGATTAATTTAGGATTAACTTCTTTAGCTAATTTTCTAACTTCATCATAATTAATTCTTTCGCTATCTTTATCTACACCATAAGAATGGAATTCATACATTTTGCCAGAAAAAGAAACTTTTGCGCCATGCGTCAAATGTCCCCCACTTGCTAAATCCATTCCTAATACTCTATCGCCAACATTTAATAAACTAAAATAAGCAGCCATATTAGCTTGACTACCAGAATGAGGTTGCACATTGGCATGATCTGCCTTAAATAATTCTTTAGCTCTTTCGATAGCTAATCTTTCAACTTCATCTACATTATCACAGCCACCATAATATCTTCTTCCTGGATAGCCTTCCGCATATTTATTTGTTAGCACTGAGCTAGCTGCTTCTCTAACATCTTTAGATACAAAATTTTCCGAAGCTATGAGTTCGATATTATTATCTTGTCTTTTCTTTTCTGAATTAATTAATTCTTCTACTACCTTATCCTTCATGCGCTTTCTCCTTAATTACCTTATTAATATCTTTTATACTAATTGGCCCTTTTCTAATTATACTCATATTTCTACAATCTAATATGGTACTAGCCTCTTGAAATGTTGGTTTACTATCAATAATGCCATCAATATCTAATTTATTAGCTATTTCTTCAATATTTTGATATTCTTTTTCCCCACTAATATTAGCGCTTGTCATAAATATAGCTTCCCCTAAGCCATCAATGATATCTTTTAATAATTTAGAAGTAGCCATTCTTAAAGCGACACTTTCTTTTCCTTCACTTATATATGATGGTAAATCTTCTTTTTTATTAACGATAATAGTTAAAGGACCCGGCATAAATGTTTCTATTATTTTTTTAGTTTGCTTATCTATATAAGCTAATCTTTCCATTTCTTTATAATTAGCGCACATTATTGGAAAAGCTTTCTCTTTGGGTCTTCCCTTAACTTTAACTAATTTATCAAAAGCTTCTTTAGAATTAATACGTGCACATAAGCCATATACAGTATCTGTTGCGATAGCTATCACACCATTATTCTTTAATAATTTAATCGCTTCTTCTTTTTTATTCTTATATATAATTTTCATCTTTGACCTTGTATGATATTATAACGCAAAGAAAGAGGACTAACACTATGATACGTTTCGATTCAGATTATATTGAAGGTTGTATCCCTGAAATATTAAACGCTTTAAATAATACAAATGATGAACAAACTGTAGGATATGGGGAAGATGAACACTGTGCTAAAGCTAAAGCTTTAATAAAAAAAGCGATAGCTAATAAAGATAGCGAAGTATATTTTTTATGTGGCGGTACGCAAGCAAATGTCACAATCATATCTTCAATCCTAAAAGCACATCAAGGGGCAATATGTGCAGATAGCGGACATATTAATACCCACGAATCTGGCGCAATTGAAGCTTGTGGTTATAAATGTTTAACAATTCCTTCGAGTGATGGAAAAATATATGCTAATGAGATAGAAAAAATGATAAATGATCATTTCGATAGTGAAGTAGCTCCTCATATGGTACAACCAGGTATCATATATATTTCTTTTCCAACTGAAAATGGAACTATCTATTCAAAAAAAGAATTAACTAATATATCAAAAGTAGCTAGGAAATATAATATTCCTTTATTCATTGATGGTGCTAGACTCGGCTATGGTTTAGCTAGTCCTCATAATGATTTAACTATTAAGGATTTAGCCAAATTATGTGATGTTTTCTATATTGGTGGAACTAAAGTTGGAGCTTTATTTGGTGAAGCGGTAGTTATTACTAATAAAGCTTATCAAAAAGATTTTAAATATCATATTAAACAACATGGTGGTATGTTAGCTAAAGGTAGATTATTAGGTATTCAATTTGAAGAATTATTTAAAAATGATAAATATATGGAAATTTCTAAACATTGTATAGATATGGCTACATATCTATCTAAAGGTTTTAAAGCTAAAGGATATAAATTTAAATATGAAGCTGAAACAAATCAATTATTCCCTATTATTTCCAAAAAGAAAATCGCAGAATTAAAAAAGAATTTTTCTTTCCAATATTGGGAAAGCTATGATGAGAATAGTGATGTTGTTCGCTTTGTGACATCCTTCATGACTAAAAAAGAAAACATTGATTCATTAATCAATGCTTTATAGTTTTTAATCTTGTTCAACAACCTCACCGTTATTTTTAAAGATACTATTAGCTCTTATCATTCCTCTAACACAAGAAGTTGGATATATTCTTGTGTTTTTTCCTATGACAGAACCAGGATTCAAAACGGAATTGCAACCGACTTCTACATAATCACCTAACATCGCGCCAAACTTTTTTAAGCCTGTTTCAATATGATTATCTTCCCCTTTTACAACCACTAATTCTTTATCGCTTTTTACATTGGATGTAATAGAACCAGCTCCCATATGCGAATAATAACCAAGAATAGAATCACCAACATAATTATAATGAGGGGTTTGGACATGATCGAATAATATGACATTTTTTAATTCACAAGAATTACCTACAACACAATCTTCCCCTATTAATGCACTACCTCTAATAAAAGCACAATGTCTTACTTCTGTATTTTTACCGATAATACATGGTGCACCTATATAAGCGCTAGGGAAAATGGTCGCTGTTTTATGAACCCAAACATTTTCGCTTATTTCATCATATTCTTCTTTTGGTAATTTTTTACCTAGCTCAATAATAGCTTCTTTAATACCAGGTAGAGCTTCCCAAGGATAAGTAAATTGTGATAAATAATCTTTCGCAATAGTATGATCTAAATCATATAATTCTTTAATCGTATACATTAATTACTCCTCCATGATGTATCTTCTACTAATTTACCAAGTAAAGCATATCTACCATCAACAGTATGAACATTATATTCACAAGTTGATAGAATAACTATTTTATCTCCTGCTTCAACTTTTTCTTCACTCACAAAAGTAGATCTTTCCACAAATGAATTAACATAATCTAAGAAATCTTTTTCACCACTGAAAGTATATTTAATATAGTCGCCAGTTCCAGTTTCAAATACACCCGCAATTGGATATATTACATATTTTTTATCTGGTGTATATAAATCAATAACTTTATGATTATTATAAAATTCTTGATCTTTATATTTCTCCACATCCGCAAACATATATGGAGCTTCTAACATATGGTGACCATATATAACGGTATTCTTATCTATGAAACCTTTACTATTTTCAGCATCCACAAAAACCGTACCACTATTATTCCAAGTGCCATCTAATAATCTTCTTAAATAATAATCATTATCTGTATAATGCACTATAGGATAATCAATTGTTGAATCATCTAAAGATATCCATGCAACTACATATTCACTTACTTCCCAAAGAGATTTCCAATCAATAACTCTTCCTTTTTCTGTTAGTTCATAAGATTGTTCTCTAAGAGTGCCATATGATTTTTCGGCTTCATGGTATTCTTTTTTCCCTTTATATAACATATAACCAGAAAAACAAGCCACACCAATTGAAATAATAAGTATTATATTCAATAACATTTGTGCGAATTTAGTAAGTTTTTTGCGCTTTGTTTTTTCTACTTTTTCTTCACTCATAATCTATAACTCCAATAAAAATTATAAAACTTTAATACCAAAATATACAAACAGCATCCTATCTTTACCATTCATATCTTTTACTATTTCATATTTTATATTAGGCAAATATTCATTTAATAATGCTTGCATCTTTTCTTTTTGATTCCAACCCATCTCAAAAGCCATCATAGCTTTCTCATTTAATATCTTTGGGCCATCTTTAAATATTTCGCGATAAAACTTAAGCCCATCCTCACCGCCAAATAAAGCTATATTAGGTTCATAATCAACGACTGAAGCTTCCATTTTTTCATCCACTGGAATATATGGTGGATTACAAATCAAAATATCAAATTTATTATTTCTTTCGATAAATGGTTTCAGCATATCTCCGCATATAAATTCAATATCTGCTTCATTATTCTCTGCATTAATTTTTGCTAATTCTAAAGCTTCTTCGCTGATATCGCTAGCTACCATTTTTACTCTATTTTCTTCCTTAGCTATCGTTATCGCAATAGCTCCGCTACCAGTACCAATATCTACACAATCAACTATTCCCTCACTAAAATAATCATCTATTCTAGCTAATATTTGGGCACATAATTCTTCTGTTTCTACTCTAGGTATAAGAGCGCTAGGTGAGCTAACTAATTTATAACCATAAAACCATGAAAAACCTAAGACATGGGCCATTGGTTCATTATTAAGAATTCTTTCCATGCCTTTAGAAAATTTATCATATAAATCTTTAGGCATTTCTTCCTCAAAATTTACATAAAGATTATATCTTTCAACATTACTAAGCTCCACTAAAAAGGCCATCACTGTTTCACTTGGAATATCCTTAGCTTCACATAGTTTTTCATATTTTATTACTTCTTCACGAAATGTGCTCAAGCCTCTTCCTCCGCTAATTTACGTCTTTCTTCTTCAGCTAATAAGCCATCTATAACTATTTCTAATTTACCTTCCATAATACGATCTAGTTGTGTGATAGTTAGACCGATTCTATGATCAGTAACTCTATTTTGTGGATAATTATAAGTTCTAATCTTTTCTGATCTATCACCAGTTCCTATCTTAGCTCTTCTTTTAGCTCCTTCTTCTTCATCTTTTTGTCTTTTATATTCTTCATATACGCGAGCTCTAATTAATCTCATCGCTGTTTCTCTATTTTCTATTTGCGATCTACCTTCTTGACAATTTACTGTTATACCAGTAGGTAAATGGACAATTCTAACTGCGCTATCAGTTTTATTAATATGTTGTCCGCCAGCCCCACTAGCCCTATGAGTTTCAATAGTTAAATCATTCATATCAATTTCAATATCTGACTCTTCCGCTTCTGGTTGGCATAAAACAGTAGCTGTACTTGTATGTACTCTTCCTTGAGATTCTGTTTTAGGAACACGTTGTACACGATGCACACCAGATTCAAATTTCAAATGTCCATAAACATCATTTCCTTTAATAGAAAAGATTATTTGTGAGAAGCCACCAGCTTCACTGACGCTTGCTTCCATCGTTTGAACCTTCCAACCATTAGCTTCAGCATATTTGGTATACATACGATATAAATCGCCAGCGAAGATATTACCTTCATCTCCTCCGGCTCCTCCTCTAATTTCCATAATGACATCATGATCATCATCTGGATCTTTAGGTATTAATAATTTTTGAATATGCTCAAGTAATTCTTCACGCTTAGGCATACATTCATCAAGCTCCATCTTTGCCATCTCTTTTAATTCTTCGTCACTGTCTTTAAGCATTTCTTCAGCTTGAGCTATTCTATCATCTAAACTTTTTAATTCTTCCCAAGCATCTACGCTTTGTTTAAGAGAAGCTTGTTGTTTAGAAAGCTTAGTTAATTTAATTGGATCTTTTAATATCTCTTCCGATAGTAATTTCTCATTTATATCATTGTATTCTTTTTCAATATCACTTAATTTTTGCCTAATAGCGTCCATTTTAATTCTCCTTTAATCCTTCATATTTATCATTATGCTTAATCAATTTTTTTAATTGTTGTAAAGCAGCTAATTCGCGCTGCCTAATTCTTTCTTTGGAGATACCATATATATCTCCTATCTCTTCTAATGTTTTCCTTTCTCCAGTTCCATCTAAGCCAAAACGCATTCTGATAATTGTTTCATTTTGTTCGCCTAATTCTTTAAGTAAGATATCCACTTCCTTGCGTGTTGCTTCATCATTTAGATATTCTTGCGGATCAATTAGTCTATCATCCTCCACAAAATCTACTAATGTGGTTGTTTCTTCTTTGCCAGTAGGATTTTCTAAATATAATTCACTATAAGAATCAGTCATTAATTCTTCAATCATATCACTTGTAAAGCCAGGCATCTTCTCTGCTATTTCCTGCATAGTAGGATCTCTATGTAATTCTTGGATCAAGTTAGCTTGAACTTTCTTCATTTTTCTTATTTGTTCATTACGATGCACAGGGATATGTATTAATCTAGATTGATCAGGAACTGCCCTAGCGATAGCTTGTTCAATCCAATATGATGCATAAGTACTAAATCTAAAATTCTTTTCATAATCAAATAATTCTACGGCTCGCATCAAGCCAATATTACCTTCCTGAATAAGATCCTGGATTGGTACGCCATTATTCATATATTTTTTAGCGATTGAGACTACTAATCTTAAATTACTTGTGATTAATAATTCTTTAGCTAATTCATCGCCTTCTTTAACTCTTTTAGCTACCTCTTTTTCTTCTTCTTTAGATAATAAAGGTATCTCCCCAATACTTTTAAGATAGATTGTTGTAACATCCAGATTCTTAGGCTTATCCTCTGAATTATCTTCAAATAAAATATAACCTTCTTCATTTGCCCAAGAATATAATTCATCAATTTCTTCTTTATTCAAGTCTTTCTCTTTAGCGAAGTCTAAAACAAGATTAGATGATACTAAATCTTCTGTTTGTATATATTCCAAGAATTCTTCTTTTATATCTTCTATCATATTTATTCCTACGCTTAATAAGTATACCAAAAGAAAAGAGGTACAACCTAATGTCACTAACTTAAAATTATAAGATTAGTAAAGAAAACAGTATAAGGTAATCAAATGATGAAACGAATACTGTTTTTTTAATA
>CACZTC010000104.1 GCA_902784015.1 uncultured Erysipelotrichaceae bacterium
CAGCCTTCAGCTATCTTCAAATAAGCCATCCATGGTTTACCAGATAATATTCTAGGAGTTTTACCATAAGTATTAGTAATCTTGATATCTAATTCTTTAGATAAAATATTACCTAATTCATCATATTCATCTATCGCAATAAATCTATCTACTTCTTCTAAAGAATTAATCAAATCATCTTTATATCTTTGGGCAAGACAGCCCATTACTATTAATTTCTTAATATTCTTTTTCTTTAATTCTGCTACTTCTAATATTGTATTGATGGCTTCTATTTTCGCGGGTTCAATAAAACCACAAGTATTAATAATAACCGCTTCAGCTTTATTAATATTTTTTTCTATTTCAATATCATTATTTACTAATAAACCTAATAAATTCTCTGTATCAATTAAGTTTTTAGCGCATCCTAAAGAAATTACATTTATTTTCATACTTCAATATAACCGCATGTATCATAGCACCATCAAAGAAAAAATAGAATGTTTTCACATCCTATTTAATCAGCTAAAGTTCCAAATGGATCCCATGGTTCTAATTCAATTGGTTCTTTCTTTAAAGCTTCTAGAGCTTTTTGAGATAAATATTTCTTATTGATAGCTACAACATACATATATTTATCAAACCAAGAATCGCTCGCTACATAATAGCCTTTATTAGCATCTTTATCACCCCAAGAATTCTCTATTTTCCATCTTGTAGGTTTATCTTTTACTAAATTAACTCCTGTTAGAACCATCGCATGATTCATCGCACTATGTCTTGTATCTAACATCTCTTCTTTGCTTAAAGATAAATCAATATCGAATGTTCTTTCATAATCATATTGTTTATCATCCCATAGACCTTTTTTAAAGTCACCATCTAAGCCGCAGTCGCAACCAAACCAAACTAAATTGCCATCTTTCATTTGTTTGAGCGTAGCTTCTTTAAATTCTTTCATTGGCAAATTCAATAAAGCTATCTTTTCGCCATTAACCACATTACCTAAATGTTTTACTGTATATGTTTGATAGAAAGGTTTATCAGCAGTTGGGCCATTAATGACACTTACATAATCATCCAATTCAACTGCTAGATAATCTTTATAGAAGGATAATGGTGTTACATCATAATATGCATGATATTTATCTTTTTTATCATAGAATTCAAAAGTGAATTTTTCTGGTGGCAAGCCAAAACAAGATGCGATAACTGAATAACAATCTTTTAAACAAGCTTCTCTTAGTTTTTCAATTTGATTTTTCTTAACTTTACGAACTTCACTTGCGAATCTTCTTAATCTTCTATTTAAGATTACATTCATTTCCCATGTATGTGATGATTGATATGTTTCTGGCATTGCTGTTTTTGGACAGATTCCATATTTCTTCACAAGGCTAAGAAGCATATTCCACTGTCCACCATCAGCTACTGCTATCTCAAGGATGAAACGATTCTCTTGTGAACTTAATGGTGCATCCAATTCTTTAATAATAGCTTCCATAAACCAATTACATTTTTCTAATTTGTCATAAAAAGCTATAAAGTTTTGTGATAATTCAAATTCTTCAATCTTATATTTTTTAGCGATTATCTCTCTAAAGACATTCATGCCAGAAAAGATCCAACATCTACCTGTATGTTCCTGATTAGTGACTGGCATTGTCTTAATATTGATTGAGAAAAGATTAGGATTATTAACGCCTGCTTCATATACTTTACTAATAGCTGCAACATCATTTTGAACTAATGCATTTCTTACGATTGTTGCCTTTTCATTAGCTAAATATGCCTTACGCATATCATTTATTTGTTTTTTTGTAATAGCTGTCATATTAGCCACCTCCAAAAATACTCTATCTTATTAAAAGTATTTAAGCAAGAAGCTAACTAGCGTATTATCTAATTCGCATATTTAATTCTAATTGCGCATATCCCTACTAGCATCAATAATGATATACATAAAGTGACAGTATAAAAGTTATTATTTGGATCATTAGTATTAGGCACTGTATAAGTTGGCGGAGTTATTGGCATATCTTCTTCAACAATAATTGATTGTTCTTTCGAATTAGGATCATGATGTCTAGCTATTGCTTGAGAATTAATTATTAATTCATCTTCATCTATTATTTCAAATAAGTCTTCATATACTACTAATATATGACCTTTAAGCTTTGAGGCATCTACCACAAAGCGTACTTCCACTTCGCCTTCACTGCTTTCTGCTTTAAAAATATTTGAACTAGATTTAAATGAAGTTAAATTATTATTTGTTTTATCAAATATTTGACCTTTAATAATGTAGCTTTTACCTATTTCGAGATTATCATAATGAACTATATCTTTAATTATTTCATTTTCATTTCCTGTTATCTTATTTTCACCATTATTACCTGAAGCTTTTGTATATAAAGAAGGTAAATAAACTGTTTGATCTTTATCTTCTATATCTGCATGAATGATATATTCTTCTTCATCTAATAATAATCTCTCATATGCTACTAAGGTTTTACCTCTTTCAATACCATCTACTTTAAAAGTTACAATTACTTCACCATCTTTACTCTTAGCCTTAAATTTGGTTTTTGCTTTGATTGTTGTACCATTTTTATCTTTAACTTCTTCACCATTATTTTTATCAACAAGTATCCCTTCAACTTCATATACTTTACCGATTTCTAAATTACTATATGCAACAATATCTTCTAGGACTATCGATTCTTTATCTATCACATTATGACTATTATTAATCTTATCTTTTAATGTTGTTTTTAAATCAGGAAAATAAACTGTTTGATCTTCATCATTTATATCTTCATGACTCACAATTAACTCTTCTTCTCTTATTTCATTATTATCATCTATTAATACTTTATATAGCTTTTCAAATACTACAACACTCTTTCCCTTGAGCTCATTAGAATCAATAATAAATTCCATCTCTTCTGAGAAGTTAGCTTGTTTTATTTCAAATACTTTAGAAATTATGACATTTTCATTATTAATCAATAAAGGTTCATTTGTATCTTTATCCATTAGAATGCCTTCAAGCATAACCATTTTACCAATATGATTATCGGCATTATTAATTATTACTTTATCGATAATTTTAGCTTCATCTTTTATTGGAATTAATTTATCTCCATAAATATTATGAGCACTTGTATGTATTTCGATATTATCTTTCTTATTTTCAATATTATTTAAATTAACTAATACTTTATCTCTTTCAATACTCAAGCTACCCTGATAAAGAATTCTATTTTTATTATTACTTCCAGGAAGCTCTTCAATTGTATAAGTATCATAAGGAAGACTACCTACATTATCATTAACTTCAACTAATTCCTTTTTACCTTCACTATTTATATATTCACCAAACCAAATTCCATCTTCTTTGCCACCTAGATTAGTATTATAACTATGCTTATTCCAGCTACTTTCACTACTGTAATAACCATTATTATCAGTAGTAAAATAATGTGTTTCTTTCGTAGTATTACTTGTGATTTTGAATTTGATATTGGCCATACTATTTTGGCTATCAGCATCGA
>CACZTC010000105.1 GCA_902784015.1 uncultured Erysipelotrichaceae bacterium
ATAATTATGACTACAAACATTAATATTAGAGTAGAAGAAGAATTAAAAAATGCATTGCAAGGATATGCAAAACTAGAGAATAAAACAATATCTGAAATTGTTCTAGAGGCAATAAAAGAAAAACTGGAAAATGAATATGATTATAAGCTTGCTTTATTGGCATATGAAAGTGTAGATATGAATGACACAACAACACTTGCTAATATGTGTGCTGAGGCAGGAATTGATTATGAAGCATTATAAACTTATTTATTCGAAAGACTTTCAAAAGATATTCAAAAAACTAGATCCTTCAGTTCAAAAACTAGTTGCTTCATATATTAAACACAATTTGGAAAATACTGATAATCCTAGAAATTATGGTAAAGCTTTAGTTGGAGATAAGAAAGGCTTATGGAGATATAGAATTGGCAATTATCGCTTAATAGTAGAGATTCAAGACAATAAATTAATAATTCTTATTTTAACTTTTGGCCACAGAAAGTATATATAAATAATGAATAAAGATATGTGCGTTTTATGTGGCGAAGGTATTATCAACATCCGTGTTGGAGCAATCATACTTAAAGATAATTACTATTATTCAGTTGGCGGTCGCATTAAGCATGGAGAAACAGATATATAGTTGCAGATGAGAGACTTTAAAGCTTAAGTCAGGATATAAGGCACTATAAAATTCACGATAAAAAAGATTATAGGATGACAAGTATTGTCGTTCTACACAAGACTTTATCCAGAATTCTACACCATAGTGTAATTTGGTGGGATAAGTTTCCCTGGGGGACAAACACAACAAACAAAACACAAAGACTTCGCAAAAAAGCGGAGTTTTTGAACTTTAAAATAATATTTTAAAGTTAAGTTTGAACTTTTAAATATTATGTAAAGTTGGTATAATGTTATTGAGGTTAATTTAATGGAAAAAAGAAATGCAATTGTAGAGTTTTTATCATACGCTTTAGAAGAAAGTAAAGAAAAAATCGAAATACTTATTGATAAGGAGAATAACACTCTTTGGGCTACACAAAAAGCAATTGCTGAACTATATGGGTGTTCTGTTCAAAACGCACGCCATCATATTAATGAAATAATTAAAGATAAGGAATTGCAAGAATTTAACTGTAAATCAATTTCTCTTCAGAGACTAGAAGGAGAAAGATTAGTGACTAGAAATACTAATTATTATTCTTTAAAAATGATATTAGCAGTTGGATATAGAGTTAATTCTCCAAAAGCTATCGAGTTTAGGCAATGGGCTAATACGGTTTTAGAAGAATATCTGGTTAAAGGATATAAACTTGATGCTTATCGTTTAAAAAACGGAATTGTATTTAATAAGGACTATTATGATGATTTACTTGAAGAAATCAGATTAATTAGAATATCAGAAAGACGATTATATCAAAAAATAACAGACATATTTATGACAGCAATTGATTATGATAAAGATTCTGAAACAACATTGAATTTTTTTAAAACAGTACAAAACAAATTACACTATTCTGTATCTGGCAATACTGCTCCAGAAATCATTCGTTATAGAGCTGATTCAAAAAAGGACAATATGGGTTTAACAACATGGGAAAATGCTCCAGAAGGAAGAATCCATAGATCTGATGTAATAGTAGCGAAGAATTATTTAGATAAAGAAGAAATGGAGGCTTTATCTAGACTGACGACGATGTATCTGGATTTTGCGGAAGATATGGCAAATAGAAATATTCCATTAACGATGAACGATTATACAAAAAGATTAGATTTGTTATTAGAGCTTTCAGGAAGAGACATATTAAACAATCTAGGAAAGGTTAAGAGAGAAGTTGCAGAAAGATTTGCATTAGCTGAGTATGAAAAATATAGATTAATTCAAGAAAATAAATACATTAGTGATTATGATAGATTTATTTTGGAAAATAGAATATCTGAATTACCTGAAACAACAGATGCTCATCTAGATTCATTAAAACAGTTAATTGGAAAAGAAGTAGAAATTATTGTTGATAGACCATTAGGGACAAAACACCCAGAATATAAAAACACAAAATACGAAGTTAACTATGGGTATATAAAAGATATATATGCAAAAGACGGTGAATATCAAGACGCTTATATATTAGGTATTAATAAACCTGTAGAAGTTTTTAAAGGTGTTGTTATAGCAATTATACACAGATTGAATGATATAGAGGATAAACTAGTAGTTTCAATTCCGTCGATTGAATTTAGCGATAAAGAAATCAAAGACCTTACAAACTTTATAGAGAAGTATTTTGAGATAGAAATCATTAGATAGACGCAAACATCCTACTAAATCTGTATGTTTCCCAGACTACAACAGACTATAAAAACAGAATAAATCAGATTATAGATTGACAAATATTGATGTTTGACATCTTAGATTGATATAGTTGGAGAATATATAATGAGTATTGGTTTATATAGAGGAACAGTTATTCTTGAAAAGCACCAAAAAATATGGGAAGAAAACGCAAGAGATACTATTTCTTTATTGAGAGATATTCTAAATGATGTAGCAGTAGATATTTAGCATGTTGGCAGCACAGCAATTAAAACTATCTCTGCCAAACCTATTATTGATATCGTAGTAGGTGTTAAAAATTTAGATAGAGTATTGAAACTACATGAAACTCTTGAAGAAAAAGGCTTTCTATTTCGTGGCCAAGATCATCCAAATCAATTTTTATTTGTATGTGGTGTTGATGATTTTATAACTCATCATATTCATGTATGTATTTATGATTCAGATGAATGGAATGATTATATAAATATGAGAGATTATCTAATATGCCATAAAGAAGACGCAAAGAGATATGAAGCTTTAAAAAAAGAATTAGCTTCTCATTATTCGGAAGATAGAAAATCATATACACAAATGAAAAGTGATATGATACAAGAGATACTCGATAAAACAAAAGAATGGAGAAAAACCTCTGCTAAATAGCGGAATTTTTCAACTTTCAAATAATATTTTAAAGTTGGATTATTATAGACAAACAATATAAGAAATGACGAAGAATTAAAAGAAGCATTGCATGAATATACATAATTAGAGAATAAAACAATCTCTGAAGTCATTATAAAATAATATAATCAAAAGCTATGGTAGTAGTATCAAATATAATAAGCTTTTAAAGCACCATTTAATTTGGCATATTCAACACATTCTTTTGCATAATCTTCTTCTGTAATTGTTGTACCAACAATATGTTGGTATTCTTCTCTAACACCATAAGGTCTATATCTTATTAATTTATAATCACATTTATCTTTAATGATTGAAGAAACATATTTGATGGTTTCTTTATTTTCTTTATCATGATCGGGAAATAAGATAGTTCTTACTTCATATAATTTATTATGATCTAAAAGATATTCTAGTCCCTTTAGGACAATATCATTTGGGTAATTAGTTAGAGTATTAGACCACTGTTTATTAACAGCTTTAATATCTAACATTACGCCATCAATCATATCTAATAATCTATTATCTTTTGAAAAATCATAAGAACCATTAGAATCTAAAAGTATTGTTAGACCTAATTCTTTAACCTTAGGAAATAATTCTAAAAGGAAATCATGATATAAAGTACATTCACCTCCAGAAGTAGTTATTCCTTCAATATATGGTGTAGCTTTTTTAATCTCTTCTAAGATTTCATCTACCGTCATTTCTTTTATTTTTGGTGACGAATTATTTGGACATACTGAAATACATTTATCACATTTAATACATAATGTTTCATCCCAACTAACTTTATTTTCTTTAATCTTTAAAGCTTTAGTAGGGCAGGTATCTACACAGATTCCACAATTATTACATATTTTAATTGTTTCAGGATTATGACAATATAGACAATTAAAAGGGCAACCTTGGAAAAAGATGGCCATTCTATTAGATGGGCCATCTACATTAGAAAAAGGAATAATTTTGTTTATTTTAGCAGTCCTCTTCATGATGTTGTACTCTACGATCTAAAGCGTGAGCTTCTTCTTTAGCACCTTTGCCAAAGACAGTAACATTATTGAGAGATTGTTTTTTCGCATTTAGTTTATCTATTTCAGATCGTTTAACTAAATAGCCTGTAACTCTAACGACATCATTATTCTCTAAATAACCACTAAACTATCTTAAGCCTCTAGCTAGTGAACCTTTGATAATAGGAAGAATAGCTTCTGGTGTTTTTAAATATGTTTCTTCAAATTTAAATATATCACCTGTACCAGTAGGGAAATATGGATGGAATTGTTCATTGACTTGGAGCTGTTCTAACATAGTTGGTTCTGAGCCAATTGGAATACGAGTACCAGGAGAATTCTCCATACCATCACTATCAATACCAACTTGAGCATGTAAGCGATATTTATGTCCAAAGGCTTCACAATATGGTGCATCATGCATAGAAACTAATTCTTCTAATCTATTCATAATAGTGATACCTAATTCGGTAGCTTCTTTATTTAAGCCAAAGCCTTTTTTAGTATCATCAATACCTAATAGATGATTGACACATTCAGCTAATCCAACCATGCCAAACATACCAGTAAAGTTTTCTTGTTTAATGAATCCTTCAGTAACTAAGAAATTTGTTTTGAAAAAGGATGATTCTTCAACGATGAATTTAACACGTTTATCCATATATTCAATTTGAAGATCTACATATTTAGGCAAAATATTATTTAAAAAATCATCAACATCTTTAGCTTCTAATGAACATTCATATAATCTTAGTCGAGGTAATGTATAGCCACCTCCTGCCTGTTTCAATCCGTTATAACATGAGGCAATTGCATAATCTTCGCCCCATTCTTTCACAAACATACCATGATTACAAAATGAAGGTTTAGCTGTTTTTAACATGCAATTAATACAAGCTATCGCAAAATCATCACTGGTTAATTCTGGATCATATTTTAATGTTAGATTTGGAACAGCTAACTGCATTTCTTCAGTTAATTCTAATAATATTCTTCCTGTTATAGTATCTTTTGGGCCAATATCTGCATGCACAAAAGAATCAGTTAATTGTTTATCAATTTGAAGAAGGAAAAGACGTAATACTTTCTTGGCGAATTCTCTATCTTCTTTTAATACAAATGGTTCTAATAATCTATCTAAGTCACCTAGATAAACGGGAAATGAAGTGATAGATGGAACATGAGTATATAGAATCATTAAAGCCGTAGTAGCTTCCATTAAATCTTTAGGTGGATCTAATTCTAAGAAAGCGGAACCTTTTTCAAATAAAACACTATAATCAGGACATATATAACGAGGGCGATATGGCATAACACCTTCATTTAAATCACATAAAATACCTTTGGCTTTAGCCTCGTAATATTCATCACTATATCTTAATGAATCATCTGTACTTTCTCCTAATCTAGCTAAAGCTAAAACTTCTTGATGATAGGTAAGAGTAGGGTCCTTAATAATATCTAATGCTTGACTCATATAGTGCCTCCTTATCGAACATTTTATATTATCATGATAATTTAAAATTAGGATAAAGAAAACTATAATAATCTAGATTAAATTATTAATAAAAAGATTCATTAGAATATACATTTTCAAGCTAATAAAGTATGATTATTAAGGTTAATATTCATATCCCTATCACGGATGCGAAGAGTAATCTACGGGAATGAAATAGGAGGAATCATGAAACATCAAGAAACCAAAAAGATTGTTGTGACCGGCTTATTAGCAGCGATTATTGTTGTTTTACAAACAGTCGCTAGCGGAATTAAGATCGGTCAATTTAATGTGACTTTATCATTATTGCCAATAATAATTGGTGCTATCCTCTATGGGCCTTTAGTAGGTGGATTTTTAGGCGCGGTATTTGGCGTGGTTGTTATTATGGGAGTATTATCAGGAAGCGAGCCAATGAGCACGATGATGTTACAGTTAAATCCTTTGATGACTATTGTAGTATGTCTATTGAAGGGTATTATGGCAGGGGTTTGTAGTGGCTTATTATATAAATTATTTAAAGATAAAAATGAAATATTAGCTACTTCTTTGGCAGCTATTATAGCCCCAATTGTAAATACGGGAATCTTCTCAATTGCGATATTAACTATCTTTAGAGAAGTTTTAGAACATTTCGCTTCTATATTAGGTTTTCCTAGCGGTAGTAAATTTTTATTATTAGGTATAATAGGAGGAAATTTTATCTTTGAAGTTGTCCTCAATGCAATATTAATACCTGTGGTTATAAGAATATTGAAAGTGGTGAGATCATGATTTTAACAATAGATATGGGCAATACGCATATTGAATTAGGAATGATAGAAGATAGTAAAATATTATTTTCTGAAAGAATCGCAACTGATTTAAATAAAACTAGTTCTGAATATGCAGTTTTAATTGATTCTTTATTAAGTATTAGAGAAGTTGATATTGATAAAGTGGATGGGGCAATACTATCTAGCGTTGTACCTCCGCTTACTTATGAAATCAAAGAGGCTGTGAAAAAGGTTGTCAAAAAAGCACCTTTTATAGTAAGCGCAGGTATAAAAACAGGATTAAATATCAAAATTGATAGTCCTCAAACATTAGGTGCAGATATTTTAGTTGGTTGTGTAGCTACTAAATATTTATATTCTTATCCAGCGATTGTGATTGATATGGGAACTGCTACAACAATTGTGGCAATTGATCAAAGTGGTGACTTTATTGGTGGTGCAGTTTTACCTGGTATAGGCATATCATTAAATGCTTTATCAAATGAAGCTAGTAAATTACCTAAGATTAATATAGATGTACCAGATAAAGTGATATGTACTACTACTGAAGAATGTATGCAGTCAGGTATAGTCTTTGGTCAAGCTTCATTATTAGATGGCATGATTAATAAAATGGAAAAAGAAATTGGTGCTAAATGTACAGTTGTGGCTACTGGAGGCTTAGCTAGATTAATTATTCCCCACTGCGAAAGAGATATTATTTTAGATAATGAATTGAATTTAAAAGGTTTAGATATTTTATATAGAAAGAATAAGGAATAAGATTTATGGATTTTATAAAGAATTTAGGTATTGGCTATATACTTCTAATTGCTTTAGCAATATTTGCGGTATTTAAAGGTTTAAAGAAATTATTAAAATTAATCATTTTATTAATACTTATCGCAACTATTGCTTTTGCGTATTACTATTTCAAATAGGAGCTAATAGATTATGTTATTAATAGTAGGTTTATATGCGACAATTTTACCTATTGTCTTATTAATAATATGGAAGATAAAGACTAAATGTAATGTTAAGCCATTTGTGGTAGGGGCTTTAATCTTTTTTGTTTTTGCACAATTATTAGAAGGATCATTACATAATATAATCCTTTTAAATAATAATCCTCTTGGTAATATGATTAATAAATCTATTCCTTTATATGTATTATATGCAGCCTTAGCTGCAGGCATCTTTGAAGAAGTAGGCAGATTAATTGGCTTTAAATTTCTTCTAAAGAATCATGATGATAAAGAAACATCTATTATGTATGGTATTGGTCATGGTGGTTTTGAGGCGATTATGTTAATAGGTATAAATTTTATATTATTTTGGCTTGTTTCTAAGGGGATGATGAAATTAGATGCAGAAAGTAATGCTACCATAATAGCATCTATACAAACGATTAATTGGTCTACTTGCTTAGCGGTTATTCTTGAGAGAAGTTATGCAATTATGATGCAAATCGCATTATCAATAATTGTCTTTATTAGTGTTCATAAAAAGAAATGGTCTTTATTCTTTTTGGCAATCCTTTTACATGCATTAATTGATGTTCCTGCAGCTTTATTTCAAAAAGGCGTAGTTAGTATGTTACCAACAGAATTGATAACTTTATTATTGGCTATATCATTAATCTTATATGCATTAAAGCTATATAAGAATTATGTTAATGAAGATGAGGACTTATGAAATTAGGAATAATCGGTAGTGGTTTTATAGTTAAAGATGCTTTATATGCTTTAAAACCAATAAAGGA
>CACZTC010000106.1 GCA_902784015.1 uncultured Erysipelotrichaceae bacterium
AATCTTCTGGTAAATCTTCTTTTAAAAGTGCTTCTTCACTTTTAGCAATTATTAAAACTCTCATTCCTTTAGAAGTATATTTATTGATATATTTATTAGCGCTAGGACAACCATAAGGAAATAAGAAATTAGGAGCACCTACATAGAAAGATCCCTCACCTTCTAATTCAGCTGCAGCATATTTCCTTTCACTTGAAAAAGGTAATATATCTTTTTTCTTATATATTTCTTTATCACCAAAATATCGTAATAATGCTTTAGAAGTTGCATTAGGTTTTTCTTCATTATAAAGATAACTACTAGCTATAGCATCAATATATTCTTTTTTATAATCAAGTAATGGTAAACAATCAACTACCTGCATACTACCTTCTGTTAATGTACCTGTTTTATCTAAACATAAGACATTAACTCGCGCTAAGGATTCGATTGAATATAAATCTTGAACAAGTACATCTTGTCTAGCCAAGCGGATTGTACTAGTCATTAAGGCCACGCTAGTTAATACAACTAAACCTTCTGGTATCATTCCTATAACTGCTGCAACTGTCTTTAAGGCAGCATCTTGCCAAGTTAAATTGATTGAATAATGTTGCATTAAAAATAATGTGATACCTACTGGAATAATCGCAAAAGATACAATCTTGATTAATTTCTCTAATTCTTCATGAAGAATTGATTTAGCTCTTTTATATTTACGAGCCTCATCCATAATTCGCGAAGAATAACAATCTTTATTTACTCTAATAGCTTTAATATATGCTTTAGAAGAAGTAATAACTGTTCCCGCAAATATTTCTTCTCCTTTACTTTTAGTCACATTATCCGCTTCGCCCGTCAATAAGCTTTCATCTATTTCTAAATAGCCTTCTTCTATTAAACCATCTACTGGCACTTGCATACCTGCTTCTAAGATGAATAAATCATCTAGTACAATTTCGCTAGCTAATATCTCTTCTTCTTTACCATCTCTAATAACCCTAACTTTACTAGCTACCATGAGGGCCATCTTCTCTAATAGTTTTTTAGCTTTAATCTCTTGATATATACCAATACAAGTATTCGCAATAATTGTTAAAAAGAATAAACCATTTTGGATATGGCCCGTGCTTAAAACAATTAGTAATAAAACTAAATTAATAAAATTAAAATAAGTAATGGAATTGCGCTTAATGATATCAGGATAAGAACTAGTCATTCTTTCCTCTACGCCATTGACCTTACCTTCTTTGATTCTATTTTCGACTTCTAATTTCGTTAATCCTTGCATATTATTTATAAGCAATCATCCTTATTAATCTATCTTTTAAAGGGCTTATATCCCCTTCAATAAATTGTATAGATTTACTAGCTACTTCTTTTGCGAATAATAAAGCATTTCTTTTATCCACATTACTATTTCTAGCTAAGACATAACCTATCGCTAAAAGCGAATTATCTATTTCTTCTTCAAGCGGCATCAAAACTCTTTCTTTACCATCAAAATGATATATACCTTCATGATGATCTAAAAGATAAACATCATTTTCATTATCATAATGAATATCATCAAGGATACGATCTATTTCCATAATATCTGAAGCATATAAAGTCTTAGCTTCTTTTTCATCAATAAATATAATTGGCTTTAAGGCTAATAAAGCTTCTAAAATATCTGCCTCTACTTCCATTATCCTATCATCAATCACAAAATATATAGGCTTATCAATACTAGCGATAATAGATAACATCATTAAGACATCATCATTATTTATTAACATCTCAGAAAATAGAATAGTCGCCATATATTCTTCAGTATTAGTTAATTCTAAATTATCTATATCTATTTCATATTCGCTACCTGCTATCGTAAAAGCGACTGTCTCATTAGAGTCTTTAGAAATGATGCGATATTTACAACCACCTATCCCTTCATTACTCACAAAATCAATATTCATTTCTCTAGCTTTATCTTGACATCTTTTTCCATAGTCTCCGCTTCCTAATTTAACAGCCAAATAATAAGGAAATTCAAATTTTTGGAATAATAAAGCTGCTTGATAACCTTTACCGCTTACCAAACTCTCACATTCATCTAAAGCTATATCTTCATTAGCTTTAATTTCGCCTTCTACATAATTTATTAGCTCTACATAAGTAGCGCCAAGTATCAATGTTTTTTTCATATTATTGTCTTTATTATATAGTTTTTATAATTATTTTATATTAATATTCTAATAAACTTTCATATAAAACAAATATGGTGTATGATTTTTTTGTTTATGAAAAAAGAAAAAAGAAGAAGACGTAGATTATCTGGCCTGCAAAAAACATTATTAGTATTTTTAATGTTAGTATCAGCTTTTTCTTTTACGATTGCGACTTTATTAGGCAATAATATTATCGATGAAGAAACTACATTAGCCCCTTTCCAACCTAAAGAAAAAAAAGAAGAGCCTACCCCTGAGCCAACAAGCGAAACTAGTGAAGAAATTAATAATGAACCTTATGTATTATCAAAAAGCGATGATGCAGGATATGAATATGTTAATGATACATTATTCTTGGGTGATTCTAATACAGCACGTTTTTTAGATTATATTGATGAAAATGGCTTAGTTTATTCAACTGTCAGCAATACTATTGCGGTTTCAGGAATGAGCGTTGAATCTATTACTGGTTTAGCTTGTATGCAGCTTTCTAATGGCACCTTTACCATGCCTCAAGCTGTATATTATCTTCAGCCTCGCCGCATCATTATGACCTTTGGTACGAATAATTTAGGTCTATATGGATATTCTACTGATAATTTTATCTATAATTATATGATTGGAATTGATGCTGTGAGAAATGCTTATCCTTATGCTGATATCATCATTAATTCTATTCCCCCTGTTACTGCATGGTCTAAATATACTCATGTTAGCGCTGAAGAAATTAGATTATTTAATGAAGCAATTAAAGAAATGTGTAAAGAGAATGATTTATATTTCCTAAATTCATATGAAGCTTTATTAGATAGTACTGGTATGTTTGGTGATGTTAATTATTTTGATGGCGATGGTTTACATTTAAATAATCAAGGTGTTGATACATTATTTAAATATATTAGAACTCATGCTTTATTAACTGAAGATAGAAGACCTAAACCTTTAAATTATATTCCTTATGCGATAGGCCCTCTCACTAATATGTTAGCTAAGAATACAGAAACTGAAGAACCTAAAGAAGAAAAAGAGGAAAAGGAAGA